>DATMZP010000478.1:0-2267 GCA_035573595.1 Hyphomicrobiaceae bacterium | reverse complement strand
CCCGGAGATCGAGAGCGGCCTCGGCGAGACAATCCGTGCCGCCCAACGCTCCGCCGCAGCTCCGCCCGTAGCCGGCGCCGATCCGCCGCCACGCTGGACGCTGCGCCGTCTGGTCGGCTGGATGGGCGAGCGGTTCGGCCGAACCTGCTGCCGCGAGACGATCCGCGCCGCCCTGCATCGCCTGGGGTTGTCGTGGAAGAAGGCCAAAAAGCTGCTCGGCCGGGCCAATCCGGAGCGCCGGCAGGCCTTTGTCGAGCAGATCCAGGATCTCCTCGCCGGTGCCCGGCACGACCGCCATCTCCTGGTCTACCTGGACGAAGCCCACATCCACCAGGATGCCGATCTCGGCTCCGGCTGGTCGGAGCGCGGCCGGCGCCTCTGGGTTGCGTCGCACTCGCCGCGTCTGTCGGACAAGCTGTCGTTCTACGGCCTCTACCTCTACAACGAAGGTGAAGTGCGGCTCTGGCCCTATGCCCGCGCCAACGGCGAGCACACCGTCGATGTCCTGCGCCGGCTCCGGGCCGAATGGCCCGAGGACAAGCTGATCGTCGTGTGGGACGGCGCCTCCTATCATCGCGCTGGCGGCGTCCGCGAGGCGGCGACCGCGTTACAGATCGACCTCGTGCCGTTGCCCGGCTACATTCATGCCGGTCGAGGCGCTCTGGCGCTGGCTCCGCGAGGATGTCACCTATCATTACTGCCATCCCACCGCCGAGGATCTCAGCCGGCGGGTGGCTGCTTTCGAGACCCGCCTCAATCAGGACGCCTGCGCCGTCGCCGACCGACTCTGGGTCAAAGATCGCCTCGACCCCGACCAAGAAAAACTACGCTTCTCAAGGTAGACGCGGTTTAGGAGGGGTGCGTTCTGGCGCATGACAGCCTAAGTATTGCTCACCAGAGGTGACAGTGTAGAGCAATATGACTGACGGACAGCCGCGCGGCTTCATGCAGTATCAGGATGTCAGGGCGTTTCTCGACAGTGTTCTGGATAGCGATATACATGCCAAGCGGGTCGATTCCCTGGCCAACGCCACGCTGGGGGTGATGACCGGGGCCTCGCTGGGTGTCGCGATCATCGGCCAGTCCTTGGCCCAGGCGCGCGGGCTGGTCACCAAGCACGCCGTCAAGCAGGTCGACCGGCTGCTGAGCAACCGCAGGATCGACGCCTGGGACGTCTTCGCCACCTGGGTCCCGGAGACGGTCGGCTCGCGCCCGGACATCGTGGTGGCGCTGGACTGGACCGACTACGACGCCGACGGGCAGGCCACCCTGGCCTTGAAGCTGGTAACCCGGCACGGCCGGGCGACGCCCCTGGTCTGGCTCAGCGTGTTCAAGGACGAGCTCAGGGACGCCCGCAACGCCTACGAGGACGCCGCCCTGCGCCGGCTCGCCGCGGTGCTGCCCACGGGCACCAAGGTGACCGTCCTGGCCGACCGCGGTTTCGCCGACACCAAGCTGTTCGGCTTCCTCGCCGAGCTCGGGTTCGACTACGTCATCCGGCTGAAGGGCAACACCCAGGTCAGCGCGGCCGACGGCACCACCCGGCCGGCGGCCGAGTGGGTCGGCCAGGGCGGCCGGGCGCGCAAGCTGCGCGACGCCACGGTCACCGCGGCGCAGTGCCCGGTCGGGGCGGTGGTGTGCGTGCACGCCATGGACATGCAGGAGCCCTGGTGCCTGGCCACCAGCAACCGCGACGCGACCGCGCCGCAGATCATCAAGCTGTATGGCAAGCGTTGGGGAGTGGAGCCCGCGTTCCGGGACACCAAGGACCTGCGCTTCGGCCTGGGCCTCTCATCAGTGCGCATCGCCGACCCGCAGCGGCGCGACCGCCTGCTCCTGCTCAACGCCTTCGCCCTTGCCCTGCTCACCCTGCTCGGCGCCGCCGGCGAGAGCCTCGGCATGGACCGCCACCTCAAGGTCAACACCGTCAAGACCCGCTCGCATTCCCTGTTCCGCCAGGGCTGCATGCTCTACGACCTGATCCCCACCATGCCCGAGCACAGGCTCAGGCCCCTCGTCGAGCGGTTCGCCGAGATGCTGAAACAATCACGGGTGATAACCGAAACCTTCTCTACCCTCTGAAATGAGGGGATGCTTGAGCAATACCGGGGAGGAAAACACCGTGCGATTTACCATCTTCAAGCAAAGTCACCACCAGTTCTGGATCAAGCCGGCACTTTTGCTTGGACTGACCCTGCAATGCTTAAGCTCGCCCGCTGCTCTCGCCGCCAACGGGGATGACAGCCGACCGAATATCGTTCTGATAC
>DATMZP010000477.1:0-4498 GCA_035573595.1 Hyphomicrobiaceae bacterium | reverse complement strand
GTTCGAGCGCACGGTCTCCCGGCTGATCGAGATGCGGGCCCAGGGCTACCTGGCCGCGCGGGCGGAGCGCGCCGGGGGCGTCTCCCCCTCGGGGCGCGCCTGACGCCCTGAAAGTTTGCCTTGCGCCCGCAAACGGCCGCGGCCGCAACAGCAACCCTGGAAAGGCCGTTCGCCGCTACGAAGGCCGCAGATAGGCCAGCGCCAGCTGCACGATGAGCGAGGCGGCGGCGATGGCAATGGCCAGCGCCGCCCGGAAATTGGCGTCCCTGGCCATGTCGTAGGCCGCATCGGCCGTGTCGGCGCTACGCTCGGCCGCATCGGCGGAGCGCCTGGCGGCGTCGTGGGAGCCGCGGGCGATCTCGGCGTGTGCGGCGGTGGCCTGCGCCCGGTCCTGGTCCTCCAGCCACACCTTGGCGAGCTTCACGCGGCGACCGGACTTGCCCCACGCCCCCGCGACCAGCTGGTCGCGCACCTGCGCCGCGCCGAGCTGGTCCAGCTCGGCAAAGAACTGCTCGGCGATCGGGGCTTGGTTTCCCATCGGCTATCGGATAGCCCGATTCGCGCGCCCTCCTGGAGAGTCCACGCCCCGTCGGCCAGCAACAGCCTGTGGGTAGGTGGTAGCCGCGGGCCGCAACAGCCTTCGACGGGTTGCAGCGAAATGGGATCTGTCGCCGGATCGGTACAGAGGCCATCGGCTGCGAAAAGACCGGAAGGATCGCTATCCTTTATACAACTTTAACCCATCCGCGCTTTCATAGGCTCTGGCGTCCAGGCTGAGAGTTTCGCGTACCGGGCGCCGACGGCACGGCTGGGAGGAGCCTCTCGGCCGTGCCAGTGGCGCAGTCGGAGCCGGACGCCTCGCCGCCTGTTGCGCATTCTGCACTCAGCGCCGGAAGCGAGGCGCCTGCCCCCCATTGCGAGGGCCTGCCCCCGGTCACCACAGCCGCTGCACCAGGCGGCGCGCCAGCACGCCGGCCACGCGACGGCGGTAGTGCCCGGGCGTGAACGTGGTCTTCATCGACATGATCTGGTCACGCACCAGGGTGTCCAGGCCCTGAAACACGCGGCTGTCGAGCGGGCCGCCGCACAAGTCACGGGTGCCCTCCAGCAGTACGGGGCGCGGGTTGGTGCCCGTGATGGCCACTCGCAGGTCCGCCAGGATATCGCCATCCCGCCGCAACGCCACCGCCACGCCAGCCACGGGATACTCGATGGAGCGGCGGATGCGTACCTTGTCGTAGGCCGAGCGCAGGCCGGCGACGGCCTTGACGCGCACGCCAAGCACCAGCTCGCCGGGTGCCAGCGCGAGATACCGCTTGCCGTCACCCCGGCCGGAGCCGTCGTGGCGGGCATCGCCGATATAGAGGTCCTTCAAAGGGAGCGTGCGCCGGCCGGCCGGCCGGGCCAGGTCCGCCTCGGCCTCCAGCGTCATGAGCGCGGGCGCGAGATCGCCGCTGTAGGTGGCAAAGCACACGCCGCGGCTCTTGGGCGCCACGTGGCACATCTCGCCCGTGGTCTTGAGGCAGTGATTGTTGGCGGAACGCCACCACTGGCTCTGGTTGTAGAAGATGCAGCGCGTGTCGAGGCAGAGATTGCCGCCGAGCGTGCCCATGTTGCGGTGGGTTGGCCCGGCAATGGAGGCCGCCGCCTGCGCCACGACGGGGAAAAGCCCGACGATGCCCGCATGCTGCGAGATCTCGGACAGCGTGGCGGAGGCCCCGATCTGCAACCCGTTCGCGTCGGCCGCGATGGCGCGCAGCCCGGCGACCCGGTTCATCTCGATGAGCACCGGCGGCGCCTCGATGCCGCGGCGGATGTTGACCACCAGATCGGTGCCCCCGCCCACCAGCCGCGCCTCCGGGTGGGCCTGGCGCGCGGCCAGCGCCTCGCCGAGCGTCGTGGGCGACAGGACCTCGAACTCGGGCAGCGCCTCCATCAGGCGACTCCGGGTGGAACGGGGTCAGACCCCTCGCCTCTGACATCGGTGCTCAACACCGACGACCGACGCGAGGGGTCTGACCCCGGTCTGCCCCGCTCCCGCCGCTCGATGGCCGCGAACACGCGGTCGGGGGTTACGGGCAGGTTGTTGAAGCGCAGGCCCGTTGCATCCGCGATGGCGTTGGTGAGCGCCGGCAGGAACGCCGCCAGCGAGCCCTCGCCGGCCTCCTTGGCGCCGAACGGGCCGTGCGGGTCGTTGCTCTCGACGATGCCGACCGCGATGGGCGGCGAATCCTGGATGGTGGGCACGCGGTAGTCGAGCATGTTGGCCGTCACCAGCAGGCCCTCGTGGTAGCCCGTCTCCTCGCTCATGGCTTGGCCCATCCCCATCCACACCGAGCCCTGGACCTGGCCCTCCACCGTGAGGCGGTTCAGCGCCCTGCCGCAGTCGTGCGCCACCCACACCCTGTCTACTGTCACCTCGCCGGTCTCCTCGTCCACCGTCACCTCCACCACCTGGGCCGAATAGCTGTAGCCCATGGTGCCGCCGATGGCGGCGCCGCGGTACTTCTTGCCGCCGTGCGACTCGGGGATGGTGGAGTAGATGCCCGTGACGGTGACGGTGCCCTCGTCCTTGAGCGCTTCCTCAACGACCTCCTCGAACGTGAGCCCCTTGTCCTGCGCCCCGGCGCGGTAGACCTCGCCCATACACTCGATGTCCTCCGGCGCGGCCTCCAGCCTGCGTGCCGCTGCCGCCACCAGGACTCCTCTCAGCTTGTTGGCCGCGTCGATGGCCGCATTACCGACGATGAAGGTGACGCGCGAGGAGTAGGAGCCGTTGTCCTTTGGCACCACATCGCTATCGCCCGACACGATGCGGACCCGGCCGATGTCGAGGCCGAGCACCTCGGCCACAGTCTGGACCAGAATGGTGGAGGAGCCCTGGCCGATGTCGGCGGCGCCGGTGAGCACCACCACCGAGCCGTCGAAGTCCAGTTTGAGCTTTACCGTGGCGTGCGGCTCGCCGGTCCAGTTCACCGGCTTGGAGGCGCCGGAGATGTAGTGCGAGCAGGCGAAGCCCAGGCCCTTGCGCTTGCCGTCGGCGCACAGAAGCCGTCCCTTTCGCGCATTCCAGCCGCTCTCGCGCTCCACCCAGTCGATGCACTCGGGCAGGCCGTAGCTATTCACCATCATGTCGTTGGCGGTGAAGGTGGGTGCCTTGAGGAGGTTGGCGCGGCGCAGCGCCATGGGATCGAGGCCCAATTCACCCGCCATCTGGTCGAGCAGGCTCTCGAAGGCGAAGCGCACGTCCACGGTGCCATGGCCGCGGAAGGCGCCGCATGGCGGCGTGTTGGTGAGCACGCGCTTGCCCACGTACTTGACAGCGTCGAGGTTGTAGATCGCGTAGAGCATCGAGCCGGCGTACAGGATCGTCACCACGCCGTAGCCCGAATGCGCGCCGCCGCGCTGGATGCACTCGCACTCCACCGCGGTGATCTTGCCAGCGCTGGTGAGCCCGATCTTGAGGCGGATGTCGGTCTCCGGCCGGCCGCGGTGGGTAATGAAGGTGTCCTCGCGGCTGAGCACAATCCGCACAGCGCCGCCCGCCTTGCGTGCCAGCAGCGCCGCGATCAGCTCCACATTGAGGCACTCGGTGCGAGAGCCGAAGCCGCCGCCCACGAACGGCTTCACCACCCTGATCCTGGCCATGTCCATGCCGAGGATCTGGGCCAGCATGAGGTGCACGTAGTAGGGCACCTGGGTGGACGCGTGCACCGTCATGCGGTCGCGGACAGCGTCGTACTCGGCGAGCGCGGCGTGCATCTCCATCTGGTTCTGGCACACCTCGGCGCAGTTGTAGGTCGCCTCGCGTACCAGGTCGGCCGCCGCGAAGCCCTCAACAGCGCTGCCCAGCTCGAAATTCACCTCACGCTCGATGTTGCCGGGCCTTCTCTCATGCAGCGGCACGGCGTCGGACGCCAGCGCCTCGGCAGCCTTGAAATAAGCCGGCAGCTCGCGCACCCGCATCCCGATGAGGCGCACCGCCTTGTCGGCTGTGGCCTCGTCGACGGCGGCCACGGCCGCCACCGGCTCGCCCCTGTAGCGCACTCGGTCGCGCGCCAGCGGGTGCTCGTTGCGGGCGATCGGCAGCACGCCGAAGGTCTTGTCGCAGTCGGCGCCGGTAACGATCGCGACCACGCCCGGGACCTTCGCCGCCTCGGAGACATCGACCTCGATGATCTCCGCATGCGCGTACGGACTGCGATAGATGCGTCCCGCGAGCGTTCCGGGCGCGATAAAATCGGCTGTGTATCTGGCCCGGCCCGAGACCTTCTCCGGCCCGTCCACCATGGGCACATAGCCGCCGATGGGATGGATGGGGACGATCTCGTTCATGGGCGGACCTCGCGGCAGGGGCGAAATGGCGAACGGCCAATCGCGAGTGGCCGGGCTCCATTCGCCACTCCCCATTCGCCATTCGTCCAACTACGCATGCCGCGCCTCTCCTGTGGCCAGCAGCTCCGAGGCAAACCGCACCGCCTCGATGATCTTCACGTAT
>DATMZP010000476.1:0-3457 GCA_035573595.1 Hyphomicrobiaceae bacterium | reverse complement strand
ATCCTCTCAAAGCCGAACGGACCAAGCGCTTTGGCGATGTCCCGGTAGGCCTGCGGCACGCCCTTGGGGTGATGCCGGACCATGTCGGCGACCGTCATGTCGAAGGCTATGGCGAACATGACCGCAATTAAGGGATGGTTTCGGCGATGGGGTCGACGACGATCTCTGCGATCGGATAGGCCAGTTCCTCCTCTGAAAACACAACACGAATCCAAGCCTCGTCCTCGCTGTCGATGCGCAGTACCTCATATGCAGGACCGGCATCGCCAAAGCGGCGAAATTGACCCACCAGCTCGCGTGGATCGGACAGATACCCTGCGTTAGCCTCCTTGAAGTCGCGGCTGTGCATGGCGGACCTCCTTCTGGCTCAGCAGAGAGAATGTACGACGTTTCTGCATGCCATGCTACTCATTTTCGCACTTTGTTCTGCATATTTGTTCGATTCCGCTACAGCGCCTCGGCGCCGGAAATAATCTCGATCAGCTCCTTGGTGATCATGGCCTGCCGGCTGCGGTTGTAGTTGAGGGTGAGGCGGTCGATCATGTCGCCGGCGTTGCGGGTGGCGCTGTCCATGGCGCTCATGCGGGCGCCCTGCTCTGAAGCGGCGTTCTCCAGAAGGCCGCGGTACACCTGGGTGGCGAGGTTGCGTGGCAGCAGCTCGGCCAGGATCTCGTTCTCGTCGGGCTCGAAGTCGTAGACCGCGGCAATGGCCGCACCTGGGCCACCACCTTGGCCGGCGGCGGCCCGGGCGTTGGTCTCGGGCGGCAGATTGGCGGGGATCAGCTGCAGGGCGGTCGGCTTCTGCGAGATCACCGACTTGAACTCGGAGAAATAGAGCGTCGCCACGTCGAACTCGCCGGCATCGAACAGGGCCAGCACCTTGCCCGCGATCCCGCCGGCGACTGCGAAGGTGATCTGCTTCTGCCCGCGCAGATCTACCCGGTCGATGATGCGGCTGCCCCAGTCGCGGCGCAGGTTGTCGGCACCCTTGCGGCCGACGGTGAGGATCTTGACGGTCTTGCCCTCGGCGCGCAGGCGGTTGGCGTCGGCCCTGGCCAGCTTGGCGATGTTGGAGTTGAAGCCGCCGCACAGGCCGCGCTCGGCCGTCATGACGATGAGGAGGTGCATGTCGCCCCTGCCGGTGCCGACCAGCAGCTTGGGTGCGCTCTCGGGGTTGGCGCGGCGGCCGAGGTTGCCGAGCATTGCGTCCATGCGCACGGCATAGGGGCGGGCCGACGTAGCCGCCTCCTGGGCGCGGCGCAGCTTGGCCGCGGCGACCATCTGCATGGCCTTGGTGATCTTGCGCGTCGCCTTGACGGAGGAGATGCGGTTGCGGAGGTCTTTCAGGCTCGCCATGGGGCCTTCCGTTTATCCTCTTCTCCCTCTCCCCGCCTGCGGGGAGGGGGTTCTACGCCGTGAAGCTCTTGGCGAAGGCGTCGAGCACGCCGACCAGCTTCTTCTCGGTATCGGACGTGATCTCCTTCCTGGTCGCGATGTCGCCCAGGATATCGGCATGCGACTCGCGCAGGTGGCGCAGGAGCGATTGCTCGAACTTCGATACGGCCGCCACCGGCAGCGGATCGAGATAGCCGCGGGTGCCGGCGAAGATCACCACGACCTGCTCCTCCACCTTGAGGGGAGAGAACTGGGGCTGCTTCAAGAGCTCCGTGAGCCGGGCGCCGCGCGCCAGCAGGCGCTGGGTGACGGCGTCGAGGTCGGAGCCGAACTGGGCGAAGGCCGCCATCTCGCGGTACTGGGCGAGCTCGCCCTTGATGCGGCCGGCCACCTGCTTCATGGCCTTGACCTGCGCGGCCGAGCCCACGCGCGACACCGAGATGCCGACGTTCACGGCCGGGCGGATGCCTTGATAGAACAAGTCGGTCTCAAGGAAGATCTGGCCGTCGGTGATGGAGATGACATTGGTCGGGATGTAGGCCGACACGTCGTTGGCCTGGGTCTCGATCACCGGCAGCGCCGTGAGCGACCCCGCCTTGTGCGCCTCGTTGAGCTTGGCGGCGCGCTCCAGCAGGCGCGAGTGCAGGTAGAACACGTCGCCGGGGTAGGCCTCGCGGCCGGGCGGGCGGCGCAGCAGCAGCGACATCTGGCGGTAGGCGACGGCCTGCTTGGAGAGGTCGTCGTAGGCGATCACGGCGTGCATGCCGTTATCGCGGAAGTACTCGCCCATGGTGCAGCCGGCGAACGGCGCCAGGAACTGCATCGGCGCCGGATCTGAGGCGGTGGCGGCCACCACGATGGAGTAGGGCAGGGCGCCGCGCTCCTCCAGCACCTTCACGAACTGGGCCACCGTGGAGCGCTTCTGGCCGATGGCGACGTAGACGCAGTAGAGCTTCACGCTCTCGTCGCCCGTCTCGTTGAGCGGCTTCTGGTTCAAGAAGGTGTCGAGAATGATGGCAGTCTTGCCGGTCTGGCGGTCGCCGATGATAAGCTCGCGCTGGCCGCGGCCGATCGGGATCAGCGCATCGACCGACTTGAGGCCGGTGGCCATCGGCTCGTGCACCGACTTCCTCGGCAGGATGCCCGGCGCCTTCACGTCCACCCGCATGCGCGTGTCGGACTTGATGGGGCCCTTGCCGTCGATCGGGTTGCCCAGCGCGTCGACCACGCGGCCCAGCAGGCCTTTGCCGACGGGCACCTCAACGATGGCTCCGGTGCGCTTGACGGTGTCGCCTTCCTTGATGCCGCGGTCCTCGCCGAAGATGACGATGCCGACGTTGTCGGCCTCAAGGTTCAGCGCCATGCCGCGGACGCCGCCGGGGAACTCCACCATCTCGCCGGCCTGGACGTTGTCCAGACCGTAGACGCGGGCGATGCCGTCGCCGACGGAGAGCACCTGGCCGATTTCCGAGACCTCGGCCTCCTTGCCGAAGTTCTTGATCTGCTGCTTGAGGATCGAGGAGATCTCTGAGGCGCGGATGTCCATCAGCCTAAACCTTTCATCGCGACTTTGAGATTGTTGAGCTTGGTCCGCAGCGAGCTATCGATCATCTTGCTGCCGACCTTGACGACGAGCCCGCCGAGGAGGGCCGGATCGACGCGGGTGTTGACCTGCACGTCCTTGCCGATCTGGACGCGCAACGCATCCTTGAGGGCGTTGAGCTGCTCCGCGGTCAGCAGATGCGCCGTCGCCACATCGGCGCTCACCTCGCCACGGTCCCGCGCCAGGAGGGCGCGGAAGTCGCGCATCATGTCGGCCGCGGCGAACAAACGCCGGTTGCGGGCGATCAGCTTGAAGAAGTTGGCGGTGAGAGGCGAGACGCCGACCTTGGCCAGGATCGCAGCGAGCGCCTTGGCCTGGTCCTCGGCCGCAATCACGGGGCTGCGGATAAGGCGGCGCAGGTCCGCGCTCTCGTCCAGCATGGCCTGGAACGACTTGAGGTCGGCCTCGATCCGCGACAGCTGCCGCTCCTCCTTGGCCAAGTCGAACAAGGCTGCCGCG
>DATMZP010000475.1:0-2416 GCA_035573595.1 Hyphomicrobiaceae bacterium | reverse complement strand
CGTTTCGACGACCTGAGCGGGACGGCCTTGGCGGGCCATCACCGCCCGCTACGGGTCTGGGTGCTGTGCTTGTACCTGATGGGTCTCAACCTCTCCAACCGGCAGATCGCGCAAGAGCTGGACCTGAGCGTCTCGGATGTGCAGGCCATGACCGAGCAGCTGCGCATCGGGCTGCTGGCGCAGGCGCCCGCCATCGCCCTGGACGGCGAGGTGGAGATCGACGAGGTCTACGTGGTCGCTGGGCATAAGGGCAGCCCAACTGCGGTGGCCAAAAAGGCCGCTTGGGGCGCCGGCGCCGGCTCAAGGGCGCACCCGGCCGGGGCACGCTCGCCAAAGAGAAGCCACCGATCCTGGGCTTGATCCAGCGCGGCGGTGAAGTCGCGCTGCACATGCTGGCCAATGTACAGCAAGTCACGATTCAGCCGATCATCACGGCCACCGTCGCCGCCGGCACCTTGATCCACACCGACGAGTACGACGTCTACGCGCGCCTGGAAGTCTGGGGCTACGGGCACAAGACCGTGTGCCACGCTCGTGGTGAATATGCCCGTGACGACGATGGCGACGGCTTGTGCGAGGTCCACGTCAACACGGCCGAGGGCCTCTGGTCGCTGCTGCGCTCGTGGTTACGGCCGCATCGCGGCATCTCGCAGGAGAAGCTGCCCGCCTATCTCGGCTTCTTCCAGCTCGTACACAACGCCCGCCGCCGCGGCAAAGCACTCCTCAGCACCCTCGTCGCTGCCCTGGTCGCGTAGGTCAATGCTCACCACCCCGAAACCCGACAAGAGCCCCGACGTTTTCGCTGTCCCAACGACGCCTGCCCGCGACAGATCTTTGCCGAACGGCTGCCGGAGGTCACGACGGCGAGGGCCCGCCGCACCATCCGCCTGCACCAAGTGCAGCAGAAGCTTGGCTTCGCCCTGGGCGGCGAGCCAGGCTCTCGCCTGACCACCCAGCTGGCCATGCCGGTCAGCGCCGACACCCTGCTGCGGATGATCCGGACGGCGTCGGTGAGTGTGCCAGCGGCACCGCGCGTCCTTGGCGTGGACGACTTCGCCCTCCGGCGCGGCCAGCGTTATGGGACGATCCTCTGCGACCTCGAGCAGCACCGCGCCATCGATCTGCTGCCCGACCGGCAGGCTAGCACCCTTGCCGCCTGGCTGAAGCGGTATCCCTCGATCGAGATCGTGGCCCGCGATCGGGCTGGCGCCTATGCCGACGGCATCCGGCAAGGCGCACCTCAGGCGCTCCAAGTCACCGACCGTTGGCATCTCCTGCGCAACTGTTCCGATGCCTTGCAGACGGTGTTCGACCGACACCACCGCCAGGTCCGCCGGGCGATCGAGGCCGCTGCAGCGAGCGGGCTGGCCGCGCCGGTGACAAAAGAGCCGAAGGAACTTGTCGCGCAAGCCGTCCAGCGGTCGCGCGAACGGCTTGAACAGCGGCAGACCCGCTACGAGGAGGTCGCGCGGCTGCACGCGCAGGGCCGGTCGGTGGCGGCGATTGCGCAAGCGCTCGGCATGGGCTTGAGCTCGGTTCAACGCTGGCTGCGCGCCGGCCACGCGCCGCTGTGGCGCAAGCCACCGCGGCCGAAGCTGCTCGACCACTACCAAGCGTATTTGGCGCGGCAATGGCTGGAGGGATGCCGGAGCGGCACCCAGTTGTGGCGCGATCTCCAGGCGCAGGGCTTTCCCGGTGGTCGCAGCATGGTGTGCGACTGGGTACGAGAGCAGCGGCGGGGTGCGCTGGGCGAGCCGCCGGCGACCACGCCCCGCCCGAGCCCGCGGGTGCCGACCAGCCGTCAGGCGGTGCGGCTGGTCCTGGCCGCGGATGAATCAGCCGGGAAGCCCGAGCGCCACTTGGTCGGCTTGCTGGTCTCGGCGACCCCGGAGATCGAGCAGGCGGTCCTCCTGGCCCGACGATTCTGCGCCATGATCAAGACGCGCGACCATGCGGCGTTCCGACCGTGGCTCGCCGCCGCACGCGGCAGCGAGCTTGGCGGCTTTGCCCGGGCGCTCGAGCGTGACGGCGCGGCGGTGGAAGCCGCGCTGACGCTGCCATGGAGCACGGGCCCGGTCGAAGGCCGGATTACGCAACTCAAGCTGATCAAACGCCAGATGTATGGCCGCGCTTGCTTTGATCTGCTGCGCCACCGCGTGCTGGCGGCAGCATGAGCCCAGGGGAAAGTCCGAGAAAGAAGAACCCAAATGGTGCAGCGAAAGTGCGGGAGAGCCACAGATTGACCGCGCGCTGGAATGCCGCCTTCGCCGCGGCGCTGAAGCCCGTGTAGGTCACCTTGAAGGTTGCGGATGCCGGGCCGAGGATCGTGGGCGTTTCCGGCCGGACGAAGGCCTGAATGCCACTGGGGCCCGCCAGCAGGTCGGCGCGTGCCGCAACCGCCCGCTCGATGGCGGCA
>DATMZP010000474.1:0-9443 GCA_035573595.1 Hyphomicrobiaceae bacterium | reverse complement strand
CGTTTCGAGGCATTCGGCGGGCATCCGGGAAGGTAACGGGCGAATATGGCGATCACATCGGGCGTCCGGCTGGTCAATCCGCGGCTCGGCACGTATTTCGGCATCTTCGCGGCCGCCCTCGCCTCGCTGGTGCTGATGGCGCTCATGCTCGAGCAGCTCGGCGTCTCGGACGTCGCCATCCGTTTCCTCATGTTCGCCGGGCCGATCGGGCTGTGCGGGGCGCTCGGGCTGCTGACGCCGGCCAGCGACCCCAACGACTTCTTCGCCTGCGGCCGCCGGGTGCCGGCCTTCTTCAACGGCCTTGTGCTGGCCATCACGGCCCTCGGCGGTGCCGGCCTGATGGCGCTGACGGGGGCCTTCTTCACGGTCGGCTTCGACGCGCTCTGCCTTTCCCTGGGAGTCTGCACCGGCTTTGTCTTCATGGGCGTGCTGGTGGCGCCGTTCCTGCGCAAGTCCGGCGACTACACGGTGCCGAGCTATCTTGGCCGGCGTTTCGAGAGCCGGCCGCTGCGGATCGTGGCCGCCGCCGTGCTGGCCGTGCCCCTGTTCCTGCTGCTCGCCGCAGAGGCGCGCTTCGCGGCCTATGCGGCGGCGTGGCTCACCGATCAGCCGGAGCCGATCATCGCCGTGGCCGTGGTCGTGTGCGCCTGCGCCATGGTGCTCGCAGGCGGCATGCGCTCGCACACCTGGTCGGCTTCCGCGAAGGCCATCGTGGCCCTGGCCGCCCTGGCGGTGCCGGCCACCGTCGTCGCCCTCATGGTCTCCAACCTGCCCCTGCCGCAGATGACGCACGGTAACATCCTGCGGATCATCACCCGGATGGAGACGGCCCGCAATCTGCCCTACCTAGCCGCCCCGCCGCTGGCCTTCGAGATCCCGGCGCAGGGACTGGAGCCCTTGGCAAAGCGATTCATCCAGACCTTCGGCAGCGTCGGCAGCGTGGCCTTCGTGCTGATGGCGCTGGTGGCGACGGCGGGCACCGCCGCCTCGCCGGTGCTGCTCAACCGCCCCGGGGCGACGCCCAGCGTGCACGACGCCCGCAAGTCGCTCGGCTGGGCGGTGATGATCGTGAGCATCGTGTTCATGACGTTACCCGCGATCGCCGTGTTCCTGCGCCAGATGGTGCTCGACCAGGTCGTGGGTCAGCCGGCCGACCGCCTGCCGTCGTGGCTGCAGGCGCTGGAGCTGGTGGGAGTGGCGCGCGTCGATCCGACCGGACCGACGGTGAGCTTCATCAACATCAGCTTCGACCGCGACGCGGCCTGGTTCGCCCTGTCGTACGCGGCGGGCTTCCCCAACGTACTCATCTACCTGTCGCTGGCTGGCGCGGTGGCCGCCGCCATGGCGGCGCTAGCGGCCGGCCTGCTGGCGGGAGCCAACATCCTCTCGGAGGACATCGTGCACGGGCTGCGGGCCGAGCCGGCAACCGACGCCGCCCGCATCGGCACGGCGCGGGCCGCGCTGGGAGGACTTACCTTCGTTGCGGGATGGCTGGCCGTGGCGGCGCCGGCCGACCCGCTAAAGCTGTTCTTGTGGTCGCTCACGGTCAGCGCCTCGGCGGTGTTTCCCGTCCTGATCCTTTCGGTCTGGTGGAAGCGCGCCACCACATGGGGCGCCATCGCCGGCATGCTCGCCGGCCTCGCAGTGGCCGTGGCCGGCATCCTGCTGGGGGAGGCGGGGGCATGGGCGCTGCCCGGCGTGCTGGCGGGCGCCGTCGGCCTGCCGGCGGGGTTCGCGACCGCAATAGCGGTCAGCGTTCTATCGCCGAAGCCTGGCCGCAGCGTCATCAACATCCTCGAGGAGATCCGTGTGCCCGGCGGCGAGACGCTCTACGATCGCGAGTTGCGGCTGCAGCGGCTCAAGACCCGCGCCGTGGCCTGAAGCTCCAGCCTCGACTTGCCTTTTCGCGCCGCCGGCCTCTAATTCAAGGCCCAGCCGCTTTGGCTGCCAACGACAGAGGGATGCCCCACGCAATGTCGGCACGGGAGCGGCTTGCTCTCTATCCGCCCATCGAGCCCTATCGTCACGCCCGCCTGAAGGTGGCCGCGGGGCACGAGATCTATTTCGAGGAATGCGGCAACCCGCACGGGAAGCCGGTGGTGATCGTGCACGGCGGCCCCGGCGGGGGCTGCAACCCCACCATGCGGCGCTACCACGACCCGGAGCGCTACCGCATCGTGCTGTTCGACCAGCGCGGCTGCGGCCGGTCGCTGCCGCATGCCAGCCTGGAGGGAAACACCACCTGGGACCTGGTGGACGACATGGAGCGGCTACGCATCCATCTCGGCATCGGCCGCTGGCAGCTGTTCGGCGGCTCGTGGGGATCGACGCTGGCGCTGGCCTACGCCGAGACGCATCCCGAGCGGGTGCGCGACCTGGTGCTGCGCGGCATCTTCCTGCTGCGCCGCGAGGAGCTGATCTGGTTCTACCAGGCGGGCTGCGGCTGGCTGTTCCCGGAGGCCTTCGAGGAGTTCCGCAAGGTCATCCCGCCGGAGGAGCGCGGCGACATGATCGCGGCCTACTACCGGCGCCTCACCGATCCCGGCCGCGAGGTGCAGATCGCCGCGGCGCGGGCGTGGTCGATCTGGGAGGGGAGCACGCTGTCGCTGTTCCAGGACCCGGAGCGCGTGAAGCTGTTCGGCGCCGACACCTACGCCATCGCCTTCGCCCGCATCGAGTGCCACTACTTTGTCAACCGCGGCTTCTTCGAGCGCGAGGACCAGCTGCTCGCCGACATCCACCGCATCCGTCATTTGCCCTGCACCATCGTGCACGGCCGCTACGACGTGGTGACGCCGGTAAAGAGCGCCTGGGACCTGTCGCGCGTGTGGCCCGAGGCAATGCTCCGCATTGTGCCGGATGCCGGCCATGCCATGACGGAGCCGGGCATCGTGCACGAGCTGGTCAGCGCCACGCGGCGGCAGGCGAGCTTGCCGTAGGTTGGGTTAGACCCGAAGGGCCGTAACCCAACATGGCAATCGAGCTTGCCAATGTTGCGTTACGCGCTTCGCGCTAACGCAACCTACATCCGGCCCAGATACTGGAACCACACTGGCTCGGGCCCCAGCGTCTTGATGAACTCCAGGTGTGCAGCCTCCTCCTCGAGCGACAGCAGAGGGGGCAGCGGCTGCGGCCGCCGGATGGCCGGCGCCGTCTGCGTCAGTGTGACGCCCGCTGCACCGTTGCCGCCAAACACGAGGGCCGTCTGGCGCTCGCCGAGCAGCTCGACATAGACGCTGGCCAGCAGCATCGAGTCCAGCAAGGCGCCGTGCTTGGTGCGCTGGGACAGGTCGATGCCGTACCTTTTGCAAAGGGCATCCAGCGTGTTCGGGCCGGCCGGATGGCGGCGGCGCGCCAGGGCCAGGGTGTCGACGATGCGGCCCGGCGGGAGCGGCGGACGCGACAGCCGCTCCAGCTCGGCGTTGATGAAGCCGAGATCGAAGGTGCCGTTGTGCGCCACCAGCGGCGCATCGCCGATGAAGGCCAGAAACTCGTCGACGACCTCAGGGAAGCGGGGCTTATCCCGCAGGAGCTCGTCGGTGAGACCATGTACGGCGACAGCGTCGGGATGGACCTGGCGGTCCGGGTTGAGAAGGCGGTGGAACTCGCGGCCTGTGGGAATGCGGTTGACGATCTCGATGCAGCCGATCTCGATCAGGCGGTCGCCGTTGGCGGCGTCGAGACCGGTGGTCTCGGTGTCGAACACGATCTCACGCAGCATCCGGCTCTGCTCCCGAGGAACGACGCGCGCACTGTCTCACGTCTCACGCCCAGGCCGTGGCGAACGCAGTTCCCTGTCGGCCCTGGAGCGATTCGACGATGTTATCGACTTGCGCGTCGGTCTCGGCGAGCGTGCCGCCGGTGTCCACAATGAAATCGGCCCATGCACGCTTCTCGGCGTCGGGCATCTGGCGCGCCAGCACCTGCTCCAGCTTCTCGGGCGTCATGTTGGGCCGCTGCATGACGCGCTCGCGCTGCTTGTCGGCCGGCGCGCTCACCACCACAACGACATCCACGCGAGCGTCGCCGCCGGTCTCCAGGAGGAGAGGGATCTCCAGCACCGCCATGCGGGCGCCCTTGGCGGCCTCGGCGTGGAGGAAGGCGCGCTCGGCCGCGAGCACCAGCGGGTGCACGATGGCTTCAAGGCGCGCGAAGCCTTCGGGCTTCGCGATCAGCGCCTGCGCCAGCCTCTCCCGATCGACCTTGCCGCCGTGGGTGGTGCCGGGAAACGCGGCCTCGATGGGGGCCACGGCGGCGCCCTCGTAGAGCTTGTGCACCTCGGCGTCGGCATCGCAGACGCCGATGCCGTGGAGGCGGAATCGCGCGGCCACCGTGGACTTGCCCATGCCGATGGAGCCGGTGAGGCCGACGATCAGCATTCACACGCCCTCGATGTCGCGCACCAGGACGGCGCGCAAATCATCGGTCACCGCGGGGCGCACGCCGAACCAGCGCTCGAAGCCGGGAACCGCCTGGTGGAGGAGCATGCCAAGACCATCCACCGTCGCCAGGCCGCGCCGCCGCGCCGCAGCCAGCAGCGGCGTCTCGAGGGGCACGTAGACGATGTCGGCGACCACGCAATTTCGCGCGAGAACGTCCAAATCCATCTCCAGGGACCCGGCGCCGTGCATGCCGAGCGGCGTGGCGTTCACCAGCAGGGATGCGCCGCGCGAACGATCGTCGCGCTCGCCCCGCTCGAAGGCCTTCACGCGCGCGCCGAAGGCCGCGGCGAGGGCGCTGGCACGCTCGCGGGTGCGGCTGAAGAGGCGGATCTCGCGGGCGCCGGCCTCCAGCAGGGCGTGGACGATGCCGCGAGCAGCGCCTCCGGCACCGAGCAGCGCCACGACGGCGCCATCGAAGGCGAAACCTGGCACGGTTGCCCGCATATTGCTCACAAAGCCCGTGCCGTCGGTGTTGTCCGCCATCAGCCGGTCGCCCTCGAACCAGAGCGTGTTGGCGGCGCCGGCCGCGCGCGCTGCCGGCAGCGTCACATCGGCGACAGCGAAGGCGGTCTCCTTGTAAGGGATGGTCACGTTGCAGCCGACATACCCCTGCGCCCCCAGATGGCGCAGGAAGTCCACCGCGTCCTCGGGCTTCACCGCCGCCCGCTCATAGCTGCCCACGATTCCGTAGCGGGCCAGCCAGTGGCCGTGGATCAGCGGTGAGCGCGAATGCGCGACCGGCCAGCCGACGATGCAGGCGCGCTTCAGGCCCTGGCCCGGGGGTGCGCTTGTCATGCTTGAACCATTGCCCTCGCCCTCAGCTCCGCCAGGAGCGGCAGGAGGGGCAGGCCGACGATGGTGAAGTAGTCGCCTTCTACCCTGTCGAAGAGCTGTATGCCCAGACCCTCGATCTCATACGCCCCCGCGATGCCCAACAGCCGCTCGCCGCACCGGGCCAGGTACTCATCGAGGAACGCCGCGCTGAGCTCGCGGACGGTCAAGCTCGCCGTATCGACCTTCGACCAGACAACGCGGCCCCCCCGCGCCAGGGCGACAGCCGAGAGCAGCCGGTGGGTCCTGCCGCGCAGGCGTTCAAGCTGCGCTCGCGCGGCGATAAGATCGTGCGGCTTGCCGAAGGTCTCGTCGCCCAGGGCGAGCACCTGGTCGGCGCCGATCACCAGGTCGGCCGGAAACTTTCCGCTCACGGCCTCCGCTTTGGCGGCGGCCAGGGCCTCGGCGAGGCCCTCCGGCGCGACCTTGCCAGCCAAGCTGCGCTTCAGCGCCGACTCGTCCACCTCCGCCGGCACCACGCGGAAGGGCACTCCCGCCGCCTCGAGCATCCTGCGTCGGAACGGGCTCGCCGAGGCGAGCAGCAATTCCCCGGTCTTGCCGGTCTCCGGCTTACGCATTGCCCCACCCATCGCCCGCCCCGTCGCCCACCGGAGGCTCCTGCAGCGAGCCGGCGCGCAGGTGGCGGTCGTGGAGCAGCCGGATGATGGTCGCGGCGGTCTCCTCGATGGAGCGGCGCGTCACGTCGATGACCGGCCAGCCGTGCTGGGCGCACAGCCGGCGCGAATACTGGATCTCGTTGGCAATCTGCCCGCGGTCCACATAGTCGCCCAGGTTGCGGTCGCCCAGCAGATGCACGCGATTGCGTCGAATCTCGGCGATGCGGTCGGCGCTGGCCACCAGCCCAACCACGAAGGCCGTATGCGGCTCCGACAGCGCCGGCGCCAGCTCGATGCCCGGCACCAGCGGCAGGTTGGCGGTCTTGAAGCCGCGCTGCGCCAGGTAGATGCTGGTGGGCGTCTTGGAGGTGCGGGAGATACCGACCAGGATGATGTCGGCCATGCTCAAGTCCTGCGGCAGTTGGCCGTCGTCATGGGCCATGGCGAAGTTTAGCGCCTCGATGCGACGGAAATAGTCGGCATCCAGCATGTGCTGCCCCGCCACCACGGGCGTCTGCGGCGCACCGAGATAGGATTCGAACACTTTCATGATGGGCTGCAGAACGTGCAGGCACGGCACCTTCAACAGCCGGCAGCGGCGCTCGATCTCCCGGATCATGGTCTTCTTGACCACCGTGTAGAGCACGATGCCGGGCGCCAGCTCCACCTCGTCGAGAACCCGCTCCAACTGCTTGTCGGTCCGCACCAGGGGATGGACGTGCTCTATGGCGCGCACCTGCGGGTACTGCACGGCGGCCGCCTTGGCCATGGTAAGAAGCGTCTCACCGGTCGCATCCGAGATCAGATGCAGGTGGAAGGCGCTGGCGGGATGGCTGCCGGTCATCTGTGGAAAACACTGGGATTCACGCGGGAGCGCCAAGCTACCAACCCGGCCGGGCTGGGCAGGCGAGCCGTCTGTCAACAGGTTCACCCACAGGTCAACGCCTGGGGATGGCGGGCGAGACCGACGCGGGACAAGAGGGAGGCTGCGCAGATCGTCCAGGCATTATAAACACGTTCACACTGGCTTGTACGCATCGTGATCGATCCGGGTGGGAGAGCCATGCGGCTGAAAGAACAGGGCATTTTGCCGCTTGTTCCCGGATGGAGCAGAACCCTCTGAGCATTGATCCGCCATTTTGCGCTGGGCGTATATGCTGTGCGCAATTCGGTCGCACTTAGCGGATCTACATAATCCAACCGCTAAGAGTCATAGCAGTAACCTTGAAGATCTCTTCTCTTGAAGATGGGGAGTGGGCAACGTGGCTCTGAGCTCTTTCTCACGGCAGTCCCGCATGCTCGCACCGTTTGCGGGCCAGGTGTTGGCGCCGCCGCCGATTTGGCTGATGCGGCAGGCCGGCCGCCACCTGCCCGAGTACCATGAGGTCCGGGCCAAGGCCGGCAGCTTCCTCGACCTGTGCTACACGCCGGAGCTTGCGGCCGAGGTCACGCTGCAGCCGGTGCGCCGCTACGGCCTGGACGCGGCCATCGTGTTCTCGGATATCCTTGTGGTGCCGCATGCCCTCGGCCAGAAGGTGGCGTTCGTGGAGGGCCATGGGCCACGCCTCGATCCGATCCGCTCGCAGCGCGAGCTTGGCCGATTGAAGCCGTCGGCGACTCGGCCCACCTTCGAGCGCATCTTCGAGACTGTGGCCAATGTCCGTCAGCGGTTGCCAAATGACACGTCCCTCATCGGATTTTGCGGTGCTCCGTGGACCGTCGCGACGTATATGGTGTCGGGCGGCAAGAGCGCCGACCAGTCGGAGGCCATCGCATGGGCTGGCACGGACCCGGCCGGGTTCGCGCGGCTGATGGACCGTCTCGTGGACGCTTCCGTGGAGTATCTGTCGGGGCAGGTGACGGCCGGTGCCGACGTGCTGCAGGTTTTCGACACGTGGGCCGGGCGTCTGTCCGGCAGCGCGTTCCAGCGTTGGGTGTGCGGGCCGACCAAGGCGATCGTGACGAGGGTGCGGGAGCGTCATCCCGAGGTTCCCATCATCGGTTTCCCCCTGGGAGCCGGAGGGGAGCTTGGGCGGTACGTGGACGATACGGGAGTGGACGGCGTGAGCTGCGATGCCGGGACATCGCTGGACGTCATGGCGGGCGAGCTGGCCGGCCGGGTGGTCGTCCAGGGCAACCTCGACCCGCACATGCTGGCCGAGGGCGGACCGGAGATGGAGCGCCAGACCCGGACTATCCTTGAGGCAATGTCGGGTCGGCCCTTCATTTTCAACCTTGGCCACGGCATCCTGCCGCACACGCCGCGGGAGAACGTCGCGCGGCTTGTGAAGCTGGTCCGCGAGGGGACGCATTGAGGGGGTGGACGTCGCGGCATGGTGCTTTGGATCAAGGCCGTTCACGTCGTCGCGGTCATCTCCTGGATGGCAGGCTTGCTCTACCTGCCGCGGCTCTACGTCTATCACTGCGCGGCTGAGAAGGGCTCCAAGCAGTCCGAGACCTTCAAGGTGATGGAGCAGCGGCTCCTCACCTTCATCATGAATCTAGCGGTTGTGGTGGTGTGGGCGACGGGCGGCTGGCTGGCCTGGGCGCAGGGCATGGTCAACGATCGCTGGCTGTGGGCCAAATTCGGCCTGGTGCTGCTGCTGACCGGCTACCACCACGCGCTTGGCGTCTGGCGCAAAGACTTCGCCGAGGACTGGAACACCCGCAGCCCGCGCTTCTACCGCCTCATGAACGAGGTGCCGACGCTTCTCATGATCGGGATCGTGGTGCTGGTGATCGTCAAGCCGTTCTAGGGCCGATTGCGCCCTGCCTGTCGCCCCTCCCTGAAGGCCCGTCAGGCCGCCCGCTATGCCACCTGTCCCACCGCGGTGCGGGCCGACATCCGTCGCCAGAGCAATACCAGGGTGGCGGCGATACAGAGGTGGAGCAGGTTGGAAACGATGCCGGTGGCGAAGGCGGGGGCGTAGTAGCCGGCGTAGTCGTAGATGACGCCGGCGCTCCAGCTCCCCGTTGCCATGCCGGCCATCGCCATCAGCAGCAGGGCCGGGATGCGCCAGCTGGCCTCGCGCGCCGGAAACAGCTGGCGGATGGCGAGCATGTAGGCGGGGACCAGCCCCGAGAAGCCGAGGCCGAACGCCGCCGCCACGGCAAACAGGCCGGCCTCGTCCTGCGTCAGCAGGAAGCCCGTCATGGCCGTGACCTGCGCCGCCGAGCCGACGAGGAGCGTCTTGAGACCGCCGATACGGTCGGACGTCCAGCCCCACAGCTGCCGGCTGAAGAAAGCCGTCACCAGCAGCACGGACACCATGGCGGCGCCCTTGGCCGCGCTGAGGCCGATATCGCCGCAGTAGGCGATCAGGTGGGCGGTCGGCATCGCCATGGGCACGCAGCAGAGGAACGAGGCAACGGCGAGCATGGCAAATACGAGGTTCGGCGGCAGGCCGAGGACGGTGCCGTTGCCGGCCGCGCCGGCCGCGGTCGGCTTGGCCTCCACCAGCTCTGGCGGCGCGCGCAGGAACAGCGCCGCCAACGGGACGGCAAACGCCACGACGAAGAGGCCGAAGCCGACCATGCATTGCCGCCAGCCGTA
>DATMZP010000473.1:0-16073 GCA_035573595.1 Hyphomicrobiaceae bacterium | reverse complement strand
GGCGTCCATCGCGCGCACGTAGTTGGCTTTCATGGGTTCCCCTTCCAGCCGTCATCCCGGCCGGAGCGAAGGTGTCAGACCCTCTGGGTCTGACACCTTTCCGCAACCGGCGTTGGAGCCACGGTGTCAGACCCGGAGGGTCTGACACCGACGGGTGCGCGCGCTACTTCACGTCCTGGATGCGTTGGATGAGGGCCGAGTGCTGCCCCCCGTACTTGTCCCACACGGCTTTGACGGCCGCCTGGAACGAGCTGCGGTCGGCCACCTCGTTGACCACCGCGCCGGCTTCCTTCATCTGGGCCAGGGACTTCCTCTCCATCTCGTACCAGAGACCGCGCTCCTCCTGCTGCGCCTCCTTGGCAAGCTTCATGATCAGATCCTGGTCCTCCTTGGGCAGGACCTGCCAGGACTTCTTGGAGAACACCAGGATCTCCGGGATGATCAGGTGCCCGGTCATGGAGTAGTACTTGGCGTGGCGATAGTGCTGGCCGGTGGCGTAGCTCGGCTCGTTGTTCTCCGCGCCATCCACGACTCCGGTCTGCAGCGCGCTGACCAGCTGGTCGTAGCCCATGGCGATGCCGTTGCCGCCGAGCGAGTTCATGGTGTCTACGAACACCGGGTTGCCCATCATGCGGATCTTGAGGCCCTTCAGGTCCTCCACTTTGGTGATGGGGTGCTTGCTGTTGTAGACGTTGCGGCTGCCGGCGTTCATCCAGGCGAGCCCGATGAGGCCGGCGGTGGGGTGCTCGGAAAGCTTCTTTAGGAGCTCCTCGCCGATGGGGCCATCTATCACCTTCTCCATGTGGGCGTTGTCGCGGAACATGAAGGGCAGGTTGAAGACATTGAGCTCCGGCACGATCGGCCCCATCGGGCCGACGCTGATGCGCGCGATCTGCAGCGCGCCCACCTGCGCCTGCTCGATCATCTCCTTCTCGCCGCCGAGTTGCATGGAGGGATACATCTGGATGCTGACACGGCCATTGGTGGCGGCCTCCAGCTTCTTGCCCATGCGGACCACCGCCTCGACCGTCGGGTAGCCGAGGGGGTGCACGTCCGTGGCCTTGAGAACGAGCTTGGTCTGGGCGGCAGCGGGCAGCAAGCTCGCCATGCCTATGGCAATCGCGATCGCTCCGCGCCGAATGACGTGTCGCCGGTCCATGAGACTCTCCTCTCCCCCTGGCCCACCTTCTTGTCACTGTGCAGAACGCCAATGCAGTGTGCCAGCTGTTGTGCGTTCATTTGTCCCCGAAGTCGAGGAACGGTCGATCCATCGCGTCAAGACTGGATTTGTATGATGACCCGACAAGAGGGCAACCTAGCCCCTCGTTCCTGGGCTGACAAGATGTGCGCTGCTGTGTCGGCCGCAGCGCAATCTCATGGCGGCGTGGTCAAAGCACGTAGACTGGCGTCGGACCCTACGCCCAGAACCGCGAACGCTTGGCGAGGCGGCCCCAGACATCGGCCACGCCGGCCCAGGCGTGCTCGGACCTGACCTGGTGCCAGCCCAGGGCGTAGCCGGCGGCGCGTTGGGCGGCGGGGTCGGCGGGGCAGCGCTCTTCGGCGATGACGTTGAGAGCCTGGGCCGTGGCCACGTCGTTGACGTAGCCGAACACGTCCTGCAGCTTTTTCAGGTCCTTGACGAAGCGGCCGACCGCGCGGCTGTCGTACAGCGAGCCGAAGAACTCCACCGTGTAGCGGAAGCCCTTCAGCGCCTTGCGCATCTCGTGACGCTGCTCCAGCGACAGGGCGTCGAGCCTCGCGCCCCGCTTGGCGATCCTCTTCCAGCTCCGGCCCAGCGCCTCGTCGGCGAAGAAGCGCACCGGCGCCGCGAGCCGCGGATTGTCCTTCACGGTCTGCGGCCAGAGCGCGAGATAGAGCTGGAGCTTCGACCACTGCTCGCTCGCGAGTGCCGCGCGCGCCTTGGCCCGCATTGCGGCGCGGTGCGCCAGCAGGGCCTCGCGCAGCTCTGCGAAGCCGGCCTCGCCCTTGCGTGTGGCGGCGACCGGGGCGTGGACGTCCTCGATGAAGATGTCGGCGTTGCGGAGGTCGGCGACGCTCTGGCCCAGCGCGCGGGCGTGCTGGGCCAGCTCGCGTGTGGCGGCAGAATTCTCGATGGGGCGGAACGCGCGCAGGGCGCTGCGCAGCCGGCGCAAGCCGACGCGCAGCTGGTGCGCGGCCTCGGGATCGTCGGTCTCCAGGACGGCGTTGCGGTTGGCCACGATCTGCTCGGTGGCCGAGGCAACGAACATGCCGAGGGCCTCGCCGCAGGTCTCGGCCCCGGTGAGCGCCGGATTGTGCGCCTTGTGCGGCGCCAGGCTGCGGTCACTGCGGCCCAGCGCCAGCTCGTAGCCGCGGTCGGCCTTGGTGCAATCGGCCAGCCGGACCGGCTCGGACGAGAACAGGGCGGCGGCGGTCTCCAGCAGGCACTCGGGCGAGCCGGCCTTGAGCTCCAGCTCGGCCTCGCACAGCCGGCCCTCCGCGCCACCGGCCCGCACCACGCCCTCGTCGAGGGCCAGCTCCAGATCGCCCTTGTCGGAGTGCAGCTGGCGCGTGGTGCGGGTGATAATGGTCTCGAACTGTGGCTCGAGCGCCGAGCGGCGCGCCAGCCGCTCGATCGTGCGACGCACCTTGACGTCGTCGATGGCGGCGAGGTCTGGCTCCGGCCTGGCCACGATTGCCTCCAGCTCGTCGGGGTTGGAGACGCCGCTCCTGATCTCGCCCTTGCCGTTGGCGCCGCCCTTTACAGTCTGCACCCACTGCTCGTCGATGGCACGCAGGCGCAGCGAGATGCCGTGAGCACGCAGGCGGTGGTTGGGCGTGTCGAAATAAATCGAGCGCAGGACGCGTGTGACGGGCTTACCGATTGTCAGATCCGCCAGCGCCGGATGGGCGCCGAGGCGCTGCAGCTCCTCCGGCGTCAGCTCGATCTTCAGCTCAAGCTCCTTGCGCGAAACGCTACCCATCCCGCGGACCTTCTCGACTGGCAACGTGGGCCACCCGGCACCGCCACGGCGCCGGTCGCCCTGCCCGGCCGCCCCACCCGGACAGCATAGTCGGGAATGGGCGCGAAGAAAAAGGAGCGTGCACGTCCCCCCGGCCGCCACGTCTTCCCGGGCGCCGGCGAGGCCCATTGGATCAATGGGTTAGATGGTCTCTGGGCCCCTCTGGAGGTCTGACACCATGCCGCAACCGCCGTCGGAGCTGCGGGGTCGATCCGGAGGAGCTGACACTGTTTTGGTGCGGCTTCGGTGCAACGCGCGTCCCCGCCTTCGGTCGCGCCGCTGCATAATACTTGACTTAATGAGTAGAGAATTACTAGGGTCGCGTCCGTCCTTGCCGGACAGCCAGGTCGTCCCCAGCCAACCGAGAGGGCAGCTCACATCCGTTGTGGGCGCACGATAGGTTATGCTCGGGGGTTAGTATGAGTACAGTTCGCGTACCTGGTTCTTTGCGTTCCGTGATCGGCTCCGGCCATGTCCAAGCCAAGGCCGCGGCGCCCAAGACTGAGGGCAAGGCTGCCACGCTCGTCACCGCGGCGCTGCTGACGGCGGCAAGCCCGGTCGGCGTCGCGCTCGCGCAGGGCAATCTGCCGCCACTGAGCGTCGAGAGCAGCCAACCCAAGAAAAAGGCCAAGCCGGCGCCAGCCGCCAAATCGAATGCCGCCGCGCAGCCTGCGGCCGCGCCGAGCGCTCCGGTCAAGGGCGTCAATCCCTACGCTGATCCCAATGCGCCCTACAAGGTCGACACGTCGGCCTCCGGTAAGCTGACAGAACCGCTGGTCAATACGCCGCGCACGGTCACCGCGGTTCCAAAGGAGGTGATCGAGGACAAAGGCGCACGCGATCTACGCGACCTCGCCCGTTCGGTTCCAGGGCTGACTATTGGCTCGGCCGAAGGCGGAAACGCCTATGGAGCCTTCGCGATCCGTGGCTTCAAGGCCAACAACGATATCTTCGTCGACAACATCCGCAATCCAGGCAATCTCATCCCTGACGCATTTTTCATCGAGCAGGTGGAGATCTACAAGGGTCCGAGCGGCGGGATCGCCGGCCGCAACACAATCGGCGGCGCGGTCAATATCATATCCAAGCAACCGGATCTGACCTCGAACTTCTACGAGGTCACGACGACGGTCGGCACCGACAACATGTTCCGCACAACCATCGATGCCAACCAGATGCTGTCGCCGAATTTCGCGGTGCGGGCCAACATCATGTACGACCAGCACGATGTCGCCGGTCGCGATTTTGCCGACAGCGAGCGGTGGGGCGGGCTGATCTCGGCTACCGCGCGGCTCTCCGATTCCGTGAAAGTCACCGTCGACTACCTTCGGTATCGCAACGACGCCACGCCCGATTGGGGCGTGCCGGTTCGCAATGTCGACCACGTTCCTGTCACCGAGCTTGGCATCCCTCGCGACACATGGGTCGGCATGAGGGGGCTCGACTTCTTCAACGAGAGGGCAGACATCGTCACGGGAACCGTGGTTGCCAAATTGACCGATGGAGTGAAGTTGACCAACAGGTCGAGAGCTGGACAGAGCGAGGTCGATTATGTTGCCACGTCGATGGAAGGCTATCCGGACGTGCACCATCCGAACCGCGACCAGACCGCCAACATTTATGCCAATCAGACCGAGTTGAATTTCCGGTTCAACACCGGCACCTTCCATCACAATCTTGTTGCCGGGGTGGAGCTCACCCGCGAGACAATCAATAGGCTTGGCTACAACGCGTCCAACAAGTTCGACACGCCGCCGGTTGCACCGAACCCGGCGCGGCCTTTCCCTTTCGATCCATACGACCCAACTTTCACCGATGTCATCCTGGGAAAAGGCAAAGTTTACGACGCAACGATCAGCACGGCCGGGGCCTATCTGTCGGATACCATCCACCTTTCGAAACAGTGGATCGCCAATGCCGGCGTCCGGTTCGACAATTTCGAGCGCGATCAGGTCGGTGGGACGGGCGCTGCCGGAACCACGGATCCAGCGACCAACACCGGGAGCGTACAGGCCGATCTATTCAGCTTGCACGCCGGTATCGTCTACAAGCCCACTCCCATTTCGAGCTTCTATGTCGCTTACGCGACCTCGCAGAGCCCGATCGGCAGCGAGCTTGACTCGACCGGCGCCCAATACAACGGCCTCAGCCCCACTCTCGTGAACGTGCCGCCGCAAGAATCTCGCAGCATCGAGGTCGGCACCAAGTGGGAGCTGTTCAACAGGCGCTTGCTTGCGACGGCTGCACTGTTCCAGACAGAGGTCGACCACGCCCGAACGAATGACAACGTGACCGCGACGGACGATGCGAATGCCTTCAAGGGCAAGTACCGCGTCCGGGGCATAGAGTTGGGCGCTGCCGGCAACATCACCAAGGACTGGAGCGTGTATGGCGGGCTCGTTGTCCTCGACACCGAGGTGCTCAGGTCAAGCACTGCCCAGGACATCGGAAGAAGGCTGGCCAACATCCCGTTGACGCAGTTCTCGCTGTTGTCGCGGTACCAAGTGACCGACCGGTTGGCGATTGCCGGCGCTGCGACGTATGGAGGCGAGATTTATGGGGGCCATCTCGCGGCCAACGCCGCGAACAACCATACCGTCGACTGGTGGCGCTTCGACGCTTTCGCGGAGTACAAGCTCACCAGCAACGTCGACCTGAAGATCTCAGGGCTCAATCTTACGGACGAGCTCTATTACGATGCCATATACCAAGCGACCGACTCCTTCGCCTTCGTGGCGCCCGGCCGCGCCGCGTATCTTTCCGTCAGAGTGAAATACTAGATGTTTTCGGTCTAAGGTCCCCTGATCGAGAACACGGGCCTCCGGGCAGCTTTCCGCCCGGAGGCCCGCACTACTGGAGAGAGACGAGACGTGCTGCTTTGCATCCCCGAGGTCCTGACCAAGGAGCAGGTCGCGCACTGCCGGCAGACGATAGGCAAGGCCGAGTGGGTCGACGGGCGTGTCACCGCGGGCGCGCAGTCGGCCTCGGTCAAGAACAACCTACAGCTTCCCGAAGGGTCGCCGGCTGCAATTGAGCTGGGCGACATGGTGCTGGCGGCCCTGTCCCGCAGCCCGCTGTTCATCTCCGCCGCCATCCCGCTCAAGATCTTCCCGCCTCTCTTCAACCGCTACGGCGTCGGCCAGTCGTTCGGCACGCATGTGGATGGCGCCATCCGCGCCGTTCCCGGCACTCCGGTACGCATTCGCACCGATCTCTCCGTCACCCTGTTCCTGTCCGAGCCCGACGAGTACGACGGCGGCGAGCTGACGGTGGAGGACAGGTACGGGACGCAGGAGGTGAAGCTGTCGGCCGGCGACCTGGTGCTCTATCCGTCCACCAGCCTGCACCACGTGAAGCCGGTGACGCGCGGCACCCGCACGGCGTCCTTCTTCTGGCTCCAGAGCATGGTGCGCGACGACAACGCGCGCACCTTGCTGTTCGATTTGGACCAGACCGTCCAGCAGCTGAGCACTGAGCGGGGGATCGAGGACGCGGCGTGCGTGCGCCTGACGGGGATCTATCACAACCTGATCCGTTACTGGGCGGACGCGTGACCTCGGCCCGACCCAAATCGGCGCAGACCCATTGTCGCATTAAGACTGCCCTGACCAGTGATGTTATAGTGTAGCGTTTTGCGGGTGGATGCTCCTTGGCGCGCCGTAGCCATTCACGAGTCTGAGCCGCAGGAGGCGGGGAGATACCTGTGACCATGACCGAGAGAGAGACCGATAGGCCGTGGAGGCCCTTCCGCGGCAGCGTGGCGCTGCGCCTGCTGCTGGCGACCTCAATCGCCGCGCCGCTGGCGCTGGGCGGTCCGGTGGGCGCACAGGCACCTGCAGCGCCCCAGGCCGGGACGGCGACCGATGCGACACCCGCCCCGGGAGCGCCGCCGCCGGTCTCCGTCGCGCCCGCGCCCTCCCCGGCCCCGCTCGCGGGGTCGCAGCCCGCCGTGATCGGCGCCGTGCATCTGCCCCGCGACCTCTCGCCGTGGTCGATGTTCGCCTCGACCGACATCGTGGTGAAGACCGTGATGATCGGGCTCGCCTTCGCCTCGGTGGTGACCTGGACGGTGTGGCTCGCCAAGAGCATCGAGCTTCTCCTGGCCAGGCGGCGGGTGCGGGTGGCACTGGAAGCCATCGGCGAGGAGCGGTCGCTCGCCGCCGCCACGGCCCGCGTCGGCGCGCGGCGCGGCATCGCCGCCTCCTTCCTGGCGGCGGCGGCCCACGAGCTGGAGCTGTCGTCCGACGCGGCGGCGCGCGAGGGCATCAAGGAGCGCGTGGCCTCCCGGCTGGCGCGGCTGGAGGCGGCGGCGGCGCGCGACATGAACAAGGGCACGGGGGTGCTCGCCACCATCGGCTCGACGGCGCCGTTCGTCGGCCTGTTCGGGACCGTTTGGGGCATCATGAACAGCTTCATCGGCATCTCCAAGGCGCAGACCACCAACCTCGCCGTGGTGGCGCCGGGCATCGCCGAGGCGCTGCTCGCCACCGCCATCGGCCTGTTCGCGGCCATCCCGGCAGTGATCATCTACAACCAGTTCGCGCGCTGGATCGGCGGCTACCGCGGGCTCCTGGGCGACGCCTCGGCGGAAGTGCTGCGACTGGTCTCGCGCGACCTCGACCGCGGCATCGCGGCCGTCGGCGCGGCGAAGCGCGAGTTGCCCCGCGCGGCGGAGTAAGGAGGCACGGCGCCCATGGCCGGCGGACTGCAGAACGATGACGACGAGCTCGCCGAGAGCCACGAGATCAACGTCACGCCGTTCATCGACGTGATGCTGGTTCTGCTCATCATCTTCATGGTGGCGGCGCCGCTCTCGACGGTGGATATCGCGGTGGACCTGCCGGTCTCCACCGCCAAGGCCCAGCCGCGCCCCGACCGGCCGGTGTTCGTCACCATCAAGGCTGACCGCTCGCTGGCGCTGGGCAACGATCCCATTCCGCCGGCCGGTCTCGCCGCCGCCCTCGACACCGCCACCAAGATGGACCGGCAGCAGCGCCTGTTCCTGCGCGCCGACAAGAGCGTGCCCTACGGTGACGTGATGGGCGTGATGAACCTGCTGCGCGCCGCCGGCTACCTCAAGGTCGCCCTGGTCGGCCTCGAAGGCGTGGACGGTGCCGGCAAGTCTCCACCTGCACCCGCGCCGGTGTCAGCCCCTCCGCGTCCGACACCGTAGCTCCAAACTCGTTCGTGCAGCAGTGTCAGCCCCGCCGGGCCTCACACCACGCTGCCACCGCATCGGCTGCGGTGGCGAGGTTGCCCTTGCGGGTGAAGCCGGAGCCGCCGCGGGGGCCCAGATCGTGATCGCCGTCGCCGGCCCAGTGGAAGCGGATGGCGGGAGCAATGGCCTTGGCCGCCATGAGCGCCTCCACCTCTGCGCGGGAGCCGAACGGGTCGCGGTCGCCCTGCACGATCAGGGCGGGGCAGGCCAGGGCCTGCAGGTGGACCGTGCGCAGCTGCTCGGGCTTGCCGGGCGGGTGGAACGGATAGCCGAGGCACACGAGGCCGGCGACGCGGCCGGCGGCGTAAAGCTCGTCGGCCACCAGGCTCGCCACCCGGCCGCCCATGGACTTGCCGCCGATCACCAGGGGCGCCCCAGGGCCGGCGGCGGCCACCGCGGCCCGGTATTCGTCCATCAGCCGCTCTGCCTTCGGCGGCGGCCTGCGCGTGCCGCCGAAGCGGCGGGCGGCCATGTAGGCGAACTCAAAGCGGAGCGTCGCCACACCCCGCTCGGCCAGCAGCTGGGCGAAGGTCTTGAGGAACGGCGTCTCCATGCCTGCGCCGGCCCCGTGGGCACACAGGAACCGCACCGGGGCGTCAGCAGCGGGGCCTGCCAGGAGAAAGCGGTCTTGCTGGGGTTCCATCGGGCTCCAAACGGGCTCCACGGGCGGGAGAATGACCGGTCGGAACGCGGCGACGCCGCCTCAGGTCTGTCAAGCTAATTGTCCTGGAATGCCATTTTATCTCTCGCGTGTGCCATATCTGAGACACAAACCGAAGCGTATATAGGTGTCAGGGCCGAACACAAAGCGAACGATCGGCTAAGAAACTGTTAACGGTCCCCCTGAGTACAGGTACTGCGTCGGAGGCCGTCTTCTCAACTGATCGATCGGGGTGTGGTCGAGCCCAGGGCGAGTCGAAATCAGCCGTGAGCTGGAATCGGGCCGTCGCCCGTTCTTATAACGGTAGTCCGCTGTTGAACGGGTGATATCGAAATGAATCGCGTTCAGTACCGCGTCGCTGAGAGTATCCCGCGTAGCGTTCGAGTCCCAGTTGGCGTCCGCGTAGCAAGTAGCGTCCGCGTATCGAGTGGCGTTCGCGTACCGAGCGGTGTCCAGTTGCGTTCAGTCAGTGCTGCGTCCCAGTTCCAGTTGCGTCAGTCGCCGAAAATGGCGTTGGGCCCCACGCTGCGGGGCCTGAAACGAGCCGCCGAAGCGAAGAAGTTCGAGCGTATCGCCGGGCGGCTCGCCGCCCTCGCCGGGGCGGGTCGGGAAAGAGCAGTGGGGTTTGGTCGAAGCAAGCAGGCGCGCACGGCCCAGTTCGAGTTCGAGTCCGAGTGAGTTGGCCGGGCACGCAGCGACAAAGCCCAACGAAAACGAAACGGCCCCAAGTCGGGAGGGGCGCTTGAAGTGAGCTCAGGGACCGCTTGGTCGGCGTCGGTCCACGAGGCAGGCGCATTCAGCGCGTGACGCGCACGTCAAAACGGGCTTCACGGGTCCAGGTCTCGCGTCGGGAAGCCACAGCGCTGGATGCGCCTGCCGCGCTTTATGGGGCGGTACGGGTCGGTTGTACGGCCTGCCGTTTGGCTTGAAGGATTGAAAGACGGGGACGCGAATGCAGCACAACCGCCACATCAACTCGGTGCAGTGGGCGCAGGCCTTCGGCTACGCGCGCGAGGCGTGCGCCGGCATTTTCCGCGACGGCGGCAGCCCGCGCGCCGCGCTCGGTGCCTTCGGCCTGGGCACCGCCGAGCCGGCCGACTGGAGCGCCGCCGTGGACCGCATCGCGCTCGCGCTCTGCTCCCGCCCGGCCCGCACTTGGCAGACACGCAAGGCCGCCTAGGACCGCTCTACTCCAGGCCGCTTTCCGGTCTGCCGGGCGGCGCGATCGGAGGCCCTGGGGCCGTACGCGGCGCCGCGGCGGGCTTCACGACGGGCGCGTCGTTCGCTACATAGGGGGCGAACCCTGCCAGTCGCGCGCCGAGCAGCCCGGATCCCATGGACATCGCCTACGATCTTCGCCAGCCAGTGCCACCGACCGCCGCCAAGCCGTCTCTGGCAGGCCTCGGCCGCGACGGGCTTGCAGCCGCGCTCGCCGCCGTCGGCGTGCCCGACAGGCAGCTGAAGATGCGGGTGGGCCAGCTATGGAGCTGGCTCTACGTGCGCGGCGCCCGCACCTTCGAGGAGATGTCGGACGTCTCCAAGGGGCTGCGCGCCGCCCTGGCCGGCGCCTACACCCTGGCGCGCCCGGAGATCGCCGCTGCCCAGGTCTCCGCCGACGGCACCCGCAAGTGGCTCCTGCGGCTGCAGCGGCGCGGGCACGAGGCCAGGGCGCCCGAGATCGAGACCGTCTTTATCCCGGAGGCCGACCGCGGCACGCTGTGCATATCGAGCCAGATCGGCTGCACCCTCACCTGCTCGTTCTGCCACACCGGCACCCAGCGCCTGGTGCGCAACCTGACGCCGGAGGAGATCGTCGCCCAGATCCTGATCGCCCGCGACGCCGCCGGCGACTGGCCCGGCGCGGCCCCCCCGCAGGACGGCCGCCTCATGCCGGCGGGCGAGCGCAAGATCACCAACGTCGTGCTGATGGGCATGGGCGAGCCGCTTTACAACTTCGACAACGTCCGCCAGGCAATGGGCGTAGCCGCCGACAGTGCCGGCCTCGCCTTCTCGAAGCGCCGCATCACGCTCTCCACCAGCGGCGTGGTGCCGGAGATCCCGCGCTGGGGCGGTGAGGCCGGCACCATGCTGGCCATCTCGCTGCACGCCACCGACGACGAGTTGCGCAACAAGCTGGTGCCCATCAACCGCAAGTATCCGATTGCCGAGCTGCTGGCGGCCTGCCGCGCCTATCCGGGCCTCTCCAACGCCCGACGCATCACCTTCGAGTACGTGATGCTGAAGGGCGTGAACGACAGCCTGGCTGAGGCCAAGGCCCTGGTGCGGCTGCTGGGCGGCATCCCGGCCAAGATCAACCTGATCCCGTTCAACCCCTGGCCTGGCACCACTTACGAGTGCGCCGACTGGGAGCAGATCGAGCGCTTCGCCGAGATCGTCAACAAAGCGGGCTATGCGAGCCCCGTGCGCACCCCGCGCGGCCGGGACATCATGGCCGCCTGCGGCCAGCTCAAGTCGGCCAGCTTGAAGCTCGCCGCGCGCGACCGCGGGTCGCCGGGCAGCATCGAGGAAGCGGTCGGATAGTCGGCCACGGCGGTTCGACCGCTCGTACACGATTTTGACCGGGAAATCCGCTCAATCGGGCCGCCTTGCCCGATATGTTGAACACGGCAGAGCCCAAGGCCCGCGAAATCCCCATTGAGCCCGGCGGCACGGGTGCCTATAGACGCAACATAGAGATCTGCGCCGCTGGCAAACCCTTGGGTCGGATCACCATGCTCCTGCGTGTCGTACGGGTACTGACGGGGTTCGCCCTGGCGAGCTTCGCCGCGGCGGCGACGCTCGTGCTGTTCGTCTACGCCCCCGCCGACACCGCGAGCCTGAGCACCGACATCAACGGCGCACGCCTGTCGGAGGCGGGCTATTTCGCCCTGGTGATCACCCCCTGGGTGGCCTTGTCGGCGGCGCTGCCGGGGCTGGCCGGCGTGTTCTACGCCGAGACCCAGAGGCTCGCCGGCTGGCCCTTCTATGTGTTCGCCGGCTTGGGTACGGCCTTCGCCGGCTTCCTCCTGCAGCACGCGTCCGAGTCGCGCGGCGGTCCCGGCATCTTCGAGGCCTACGCGCTCATCGCCTTCCTGGTCGCCGGCATCGTCGGCGGCTTGGTCTACTGGGCCGCCTCGGGGCGGTACGTGATGCGCGCGGTCGCCGCGGCCAAGACCTCCTGACTCGACGCCGGCGGACGAGACCGCCCCCCGGCCAGGCGGGGTTGCCGCCTTCGGCAGCGTGCCCGGCCTGCGAGAGCCGACATCACTCCCGCGCGGCGCGGGAGAGCTCCCTGGAGATCGCGAGCAGGTGCTGCTGCCCCTCGAAGTCTAACTTGCGGAACGACTCGACCAGGGCGGCGATGCGGTGCTCGATCGTGGCGACCTGGTAGATCGCGGGCCCCGCCTTGCGCTCCCCATCGTCCTCCCGGTCCGTCCCGTCATCGTGGGAGTCGTCCTCCCCGATGCCCTGGAAGAACCACACCAGGGGGACCTCGAACAGATCGGCGATCTGCGCCAGCAGGGCGGCCGGGATCGGCTCGCCTCTCTCGTAGCTCTCGTAGGTCTCCGCCGGTATTGCCGCCCAGTGCGCGACGCGATCGACGCTGTAGCCGCGCCCGGTGCGCCGGCGCTGCAGCCGGCGGCCTACCGTCATCCACACCGCCGAGCCCACATCGGACCCGACGGCAGCTGTCGCCCGCTGCTGCCTGGGCCTCGCAACGAATCGCTTGATCATCGCAAACTCCCTCTTCATTTTTGCCACCCACCAAGCATGCCCCGCCAGCCAAGTTGCATAGCGTTTGGGGGGCGATTGCGTTCCCCGGGTCTGTCTCAGCGAGAAGATGGCCCTGGTGGTGGCGCTCGCGGGCGCGTCCAATCGTTGAGGCGCAGATGTGTCCTGCGGACAACAACGATCGGCTCAACCCGCCGCTCGCCGAGCGGCCGCACGAGACCCCTCGGCACACACTGGCAGCCGGCTCGCGAGGCCATGGCGGCGCCGCAGAGCTGTCAGACTCGCGTCTCGGAGGCTGCCTCTTCCCCCGTCATCGCCGGACCCTGCTAAGCCCCCAGCAGCCAGCCGGCGACCGCCACGCCCGACCCCACGGTCAGGGCAAACGAGGCCGCCATGGTCGCGACGGCCGTGGCGAGTTGGCGCCGGGCGCCTGCCCGCGCCTGGGCGCACAGCGCATCGTAGGCGGCGCGCCTCGCCGGGTCGGCCAGGGTCTCATAGGCGAGGATGATCTCGCGGAAATGCTCCCCGTCGCCGCCCCGCAGGTCGGGATGGCAGGTCTTCGCCAGGCTCCGGAAGGCCGTCTTGACCTGGACGCTGTCGGCATCCGTGGCGATGCCGAGCACCCCGTAATAGTGAGGCATGCTCCCTCTCTCCTCCGTCAACGACTGTCGCCGCGCGGGGCCACATCTTCGCCGCTTCGAGCCCGACGACTCTCCCCTGGGCTCGGGCCCCACGCTGCCACAACATAGGAGAATAGATAGTCTGCGCAGGATGTGGTGCGCGCGTCACATTTTCTTTTGTGGATGGGCACTGTTCACCTGTTCAAGGGCACACAGGTGCCTTGAGTCAGCCGCAATCGGCCAGGGTCGCGCTCCAGCCTTGCGAGCCCGTGGCTCGCAACGGTAGGGATTAGGGACACGGGATCGGGTTGCAGGGATCACGGGAACGGCGCTCTGCCAGATCCCCAAATCCCTGCAACCTGAAGCCTGAAACGGGAGGAGCACATGGTCGACCGCCTCAAGGGTAAGCTCGCATTCTGCACAGCGTCCGGCGCCGGAATTGGACGGGCGACGGCTGTCGCGTTCGCGCGCGAGGGCGCTACGGTGGTGGCGAGCGACATCAACGAGGCGGCGTTTGCCGATCTGAAGGCGGCCGGCGTGGCCGAGTGCGTGAAGCTCGATGCGCGCGATACCAAGGCCGTGGAGGCGGAGGCGAAGCGGCTGGGGCCGGTAGACGTGCTCTTCAACGCGGCGGGCTTCGTGCACCACGGCACGGTGCTCGACTGCTCGGAGGAGGACTGGGACTTCTCCTTCGACCTCAACGTCAAGACCATGCACCGCACCATCAAGGCGTTCCTGCCGGGCATGCTGGCCAAGGGCGGCGGCTCCATTGTCAACGTCGCCTCGACGGTGAGCTCGGTGCGGGCGGCGCCCAATCGCTATGTCTACGGCGCCACCAAGGCCGCTATCATCGGCCTCACCAAGGCGGTGGCCATCGACTTCATCGCCAAAGGCATCCGCTGCAACTGCATCTGCCCCGGCACCATCCAGTCGCCCTCGCTCGACGGCCGCATCGAGGCGCTCGGCCGCCACGTGGGCGGCACCGAGAAGGCGCGTCGCATGTTCATCGAGCGCCAGCCGATGGGCCGCCTCGGCACGGCCGAGGAGATGGCCGCGCTGGCGGTGTATCTGGCGGCGGACGAATCTGCCTTTACGACGGGGACGGCCATAGTGGCGGACGGTGGGTTTACGCTGTGAGGCGGATGGCTCTATGCCGAAGTTTGCCGCCAACCTGAACTTCCTCTTCACCGAGCTGCCGCTGCTCGACCGCTTCGATGCGGCGGCGAAGGCGGGGTTCGCGGCGGTGGAGTCCACCAATCTCTATGAGGCCACGGCCGGGGAGGTGGCGGCGCGGCTCAAGGCCAGCGGGCTGACGCTTGCCCTGCTCAACATGCCGTCGGGCAACGCGGCGGCGGGCGAGCGGGGGCTCACCGCGCTGGCGGGCCGGGAGAGCGAGTTCCGGGCGGCGTTCGAGACGGCGCTCCGGTATGCCGATGCCACCGGGGCGCGGCGCATGCATTTGCTTGCCGGGCTCACCCAGCACGGTGCGCAGCACGCCACCTATGTCGCCAATCTCAAGCGGGCGGCCAAGGCCGCGGCGGCAGCTGGCGTCGAGGTGCTGATCGAGCCGATCAACCGGCGCGACATGCCGGGCTTCTTGCTCAACAGGACGGAGCAGGCGCGGGATGTCATCGCCGAGGTGGGCGAGCCGAACCTGCGGCTGCAATTCGACCTCTATCACCGCCAGATCGAGCAGGGCGACGTGGCGCGGGCCATCGAGGAATTCGCGCCCATCGCCGGCCACTACCAGATCGCGAGCCCACCGGACCGCGGCGAGCCCGACGACGGCGAGATGAACTACGCGTATCTGTTCCGGTGCATTGACAAGACCGGTTTCACGGGCTGGGTCGGATGCGAGTACCGGCCCCGGAAGGGAACGTTGGAAGGCTTGAAATGGACCGCCGCCTGCGGCGTGACACTGAGCGGAACGTAGGGTGCAATAGGGCGATGCCCGTATTGCACCGATGCGCCCTCACCCGACGGCTCGCGTGTGGAGAGGTCCATCGGTGCAATACGCTTCGCTTATTGCACCCTACGATGCTAATGGAGGGAGACGCCCAATGAACATTCTCATCATCGGCGGGGCCGGCATGGTCGGCCGCAAGCTGGCCGAGCGGCTGGCGCGTGACGGCGAGCTGGGCGGCCGCGCGGTATCGAGCATGGCGCTCTACGACGTGGTGGAGCCGGCGGTGCCGGCCAGTGCCAAGGTGCCGGTGCGGGTGATGACGGGCGACCTGCCGGCGGCGGGCGAGGCGGGCCGGCTCGTCGCTGACCGGCCCGATGTCATCTTCCACCTGGCGGCCATCGTGTCGGGCGAGGCGGAGCAGGACTTCGACAAAGGCTACCGCATCAACCTTGACGGCACGCGCTCGCTGCTGGAGGCGGTGCGCATCACCGGCTACGTGCCACGCTTTGTGTTCGCCAGCTCCATCGCGGTGTTTGGCGCGCCGTTTCCCGAGGCCATCGGCGACGAGTTCTTCTCCACGCCCCTTACGTCCTACGGGACGCAGAAGGCGATCTGCGAGCTGCTGGTCTCCGACTACACCCGCAAGGGCTTCCTCGACGGGCTGAGCCTGCGGCTGCCCACCATCTGCGTCCGGCCGGGCACGCCCAACAAGGCGGCCTCCGGGTTCTTCTCCAACATCATCCGCGAGCCCCTGGCCGGCAAGGAGGCGGTGCTGCCGGTGGCCGACAGCGTCATGCACTGGCACGCCTCGCCGCGCGCGGCCGTGCAGTTCATGCTGCACGCGGCGACGATCGACACGGCCCGGCTCGGCGCCCGTCGCGCGGTCACCCTGCCGGGCCTGGCCGTGACGGTCGGCGAGCAGATCGCCGCGCTC
>DATMZP010000472.1:0-10627 GCA_035573595.1 Hyphomicrobiaceae bacterium | reverse complement strand
GATCCGGGTGTTCAGCCCCACGCACGAGCACTTTGTGAGGCAGTGCGGCGGCATTCCCGTGATGGTGTCGGCGAACAAGACGCCCGATGCCTTCCGCGCGGGCGAGATCGACATGGCCACTGGGGCGAGCAGCCTGATCGCCAACCGTCAGCTGTGGACAGTGGCCGACACCATCACGCGCACAATGCATGCGCCCATCGAGTTCTTTCTCATCGTCAATGAGAAGGTGTGGCAGTCGCTGCCGGAGCCGCACAAGGCCGTCATCCTGGAGGCGGCGGGGCGCGAGGAGAACCAGGCCCGCGAGAACGTCACCCGCGTCGAAGCCGGGCTCTACACGGAGTTCCAGCAGAAAGGCATGACGGTGCATGAGCTGACGCCCGACCAGGTGGCCGACTGGCGCGCCTGCAGCGCCAGCATCGTGGAAGACTACATCGCCAACAACACCGACCTGGCCCGTCAGCTGATGGCCGCCTACGGCAGGCTGCGCACCGACCCGTGCTGTACGGGCGGCCCGGCATCGTCCGGTGGTTTCAACCGGCGTTGAGGGCTGGGTATCGGATTCCCCATCCGCCCAAGGAGCGTTCGGAGCGGTCCTCGTCCCAACGATCGAGACCGTTCAAATCGGCGTGATTCGCGAGCCGAAGCGCGACCACGGGTTGTGGGATCGCGAAAACTACGTATCACTAATAGCAGTCAACGGACATCCGTCGGTCGGCCGTGCTGCGGGGCCGCCCGGCGTTGGTGTGGCGGGCCGCGCGATCGTGCTGCGGCCCTGATTCCAAGAGGGCAGACAAAGCATGAAGATCTCACGTCGGGCGGTATCGGCGGGCCTTGCAAGTACGGGGCTGATGCCGCTGAGCGCCGCCCGCGCGCAGCAGCGATATCCCGGCAACCAGCCCATCAAGCTGATCGTCGGCTTCCCGGCCGGAGGCTCGCAGGACAATGTCGGCCGCATCCTGGCCGAGCGGCTGTCGGTCTACTGGGGCGGGGCCGCGGTGGTGGTGGAGAACGTGCCCGGCGCCGGCAGCAACATCGCCTTCGACAGGGTGGCCAAGGGCCCGGCCGACGGCACGCAGGTTCTGATCGTGCCGCCACCGCTCGCCACCAACGAGTTCCTCTACGCCAAGATCTCCTACGACCCCGTCAACGATTTCACGCCCCTGGCGCTGGTCGTTACCTTCCCCAACCTCCTGTGCGTGCGCAACAGCCTGCCGGTGAAGACGATGCCGGAGCTGATCGCCTACGCCAAGGCCAACCCCGGCAAGCTCAACTATGGCTCCACCGGAGTCGGCACGTCGCCGCATCTGGCGAGCGAGATGCTGAAGCGCATGGCCGGAATCGAGTTCGCCACCGTGCACCATCGCGGCAGCGCGCCGACCATCAACAGCCTGCTCAGCGAGACGGTCGACTTCGTGATGGACAACACCACGTCCATCACCCCGCATGCCCGAGCCGGCACGATCCGGGCGCTGGGCATCACGACACTCAAGCGCTGGCCGCTCGGCAGCGAGTATGTGCCTATCGCCGATACCCTGCCGGGCTACGAGGCGCTGGGGTTCACCGGCGTGTCCGTGCGCGCCGGCACGCCCAAGACGATCTGCGACCGGATCGAGACCGCCGTGCTGGCAGTCTGCAAGCAGCCGGGGTTCAAGGAGCGCATGACGGAGATGCTGGCGGAGGTCGCGGGCTCCGGTACTGTCGGGTTCAGGACCTTCCTCGCCACCGAGCGGGACAAGTGGGGCAAGCTCATAACCGACCTCGGCATCCGGGTGGCGCACTAGCGCTCCAGCCCATTCAGCTGGTGCCCGTCCCGTCAGTTGCGGCGCGGTCTTGCGGAGGCCGCGGCTGTGCCATGCGGTCCGACCCGTGCCGGCCCGGCGGCGGGACGGCGATGTTTTATCGCATTTCTCAACGACTTGGCACCGGCGCCGGCCCCCCACGCTGGCGCCGCTGCGGGCGGTCGGCGACCCGGCTTCACTGCCGGCCTCCAAACGCCTTGGAGGGCGTCAAAGCGTTGGGAGGGCGGCAAACGGGTGGAACAATTCCGTAAACACGTCAGCGCGGGCATGGTAGGGACATGCCGCTCGCGACCACATCCATTATTCAAGTCCGTTGAGGCGATCGGCTCTGCGATTGAAGAGGAGCAACCCATGCCGATCCGTCACCCATTCTCCCTCGCCCTGGCCCTGGCCGGCGCGATTGCCTGCGGCGGGCTCCTGGCCGCCGCCGACGCGGCCGAGGTGCCCGGCCCCAACGCCGACATGCGCGACCTCAGGCCGACGCCCACCAAGCCGGCGCCCGTCCAGGTCAAGCGCCCCGAGGTGACGCTGCGCCCGAGTGCCGGTGTCGTAGCCGTCGGCGCTCCAGTCACCTTCGAGGTTTCCTCCAGCGTCAACGGCTTCGGGCACCTCTACGTGCTGAGCGCCTCGGGCCGCGTGCAGGTGTGGCTGGAGAACGCGTCCATCGCCGCCGGCCAGCGCCTTGTCTTCCCCACCGGCGAGATGGGCATCAAAGCTGCCGCGCCCACAGGTCGCGAGGACCTGATGCTGATCGTCACCAGGGACCGCATCAACGGCTTCTTCGGCTACGAGGGCACGAACGTGCCGCGCGTGCTCGACTACAGCCAGGCCGCCTTCAAGAAGAGACTGACGGAGAGGTTCGCCGATATGCCACATGCCCAGTGGGGGTATGCCCGCACCTCGGTGGACGTGGTTGAGCGTCTCGCCTCCAGTTCCGGCTGGGGCGTGGGGGCGGGCTCAGGCTCCGGCGGGAACGCCCCGGCGAATCTCTGGGCCGGCCAGTGGGAGCAGGACTAGGCAATAGGCTGCCGCTGTCGGAGCCGTTCGGCTCCGGCAGCCCGGGCGCAGCGCGCCGGACGACCGATCGAGGATCACGAGGGATCCGGGTCGGTCCATGGCCGGGCCGAGGCAGGTGAGGAGAGGGGAGCGTCATGCCCCGGTGGGGTTTCATGAGGCGCGTCGTTGCGCCGGCGTTCGGGGTGGCAGCCTGCATCGCCGGGCCAGCCGCCGCTCCCGCGCAGGACCGGGCCGTCGGCGGCGATACGGCGGTGCTCTACGAGATACAGCTCGATCCGAGGCTCAACCCGCTGCCCTCGGTGCCACCGTCCCCGCCGCAGGTCGCACCGGAGGAGCCCTTCCGGGAGCGGCCAGTCAGCCTGGAGGCCCTGGTGCCCGCCTACGCCGCCAGCGAGCCCCGAGTTGAGCCCCAGGTCGAACCGAGGGCGCGCGTCGTCCACGGCATCCAGGCAGACCGGGGGCAATGGCCGTCGGCGGTGAGCCTCAACATCGTCAAGGAGGGCGGGCGGGCGGCCTCCCTGTGTGCGGGCACTGTCATCGACTCGCGCTGGATCCTCACCGCCGCGCACTGCATCTTCGACCGGCACCGCGGCGGCGTGCGGTCGCTGCGCGCGGTGACGGCATTCGCCAACAGCAACGTGCCGCGCCAGGGCGAAGCGCGTCGGATCAAGTCGGTCGCCGTGCATCCGGGCTTCGCCATCGTAGCGCGCACGGGCACGGCCTTGCCCGGGCTCGTCAACGACATCGCGCTGCTGGAGCTGGAGACGGCCACAACGGCGCCGCGCCAGAAGCTCCTCGCCGAGACCGGCCGGACCGCCGGGCTCACGGCCGGCAGCACGGCGACAGTGATCGGATGGGGTGTCACCAGGCCGCGCCGGCCGGACGAGCAGTCGGATTCGACCCAGGTCTCCATGTCGCTGCTCAGGGCCGAGGTTCCCATCGCCAAGCGCGGCGTCTGCGACGCCTTCCTGGCCTTCCCTGGGAGCGTTCCGACCGACTCCATCTTCTGCGCCGGCGATGCCAAGGGCGGCCCCGACGCATGCAACGGCGACAGTGGCGGGCCGATCTTCGTCCCCGGCCATGCCGGCGAGCCGCTGCAGGCCGGCGTGGTGAGCTGGGGCGACGGCTGCGCCCATCCCGGCGCCTACGGCGCCTATACGTCGGTGGGCCATTTCGAGGCCTGGGTGCGCCAGCACGTGCCGACGGCGCAATGGGCGCTGCCGCGGCAGGCCTCGCCCGCGCTGTCCGCGATCTCGGGGGCGACGACAGGCGGCCCCGCCGCACCGATTGGCCAGGTGACGGCCGACATCGCGCTTCACCCCTGCAAGGGCGTTGGCTCCATCGCCGTCTCGCCGGAGACGCACGGCACGACCGCGAACCGCGTCAAGATCGGCTCGTGCATGACGGTGATGGTGACCAGCGGCGCCACGGGCCATCTCGCCGTCTTCAATCGCGACTACACGACCAAGGAGACGCGGCAGATTTTCCCCAACAAGTACCAGAGCAGGCAGGCCGGCGAGACGCCGATCGGCGTGCGTGCCGGCCAGGTGGTGCGCATTCCGGGCGACATGGACGGCTTCAACTTCAGGATCGGCGGGCCGGCGGGCCGCAACGAGATCCTGGCCATCGTCGTGCCCGAGGGCGCCAACCTCGGCGAGTCGACACGGCCGTTCCAGGACATGCGCCCGGTCGACGACTTCGAGGGCCTGCTCGACGGGGTCGCCGAGCGCACGCGCGGCGTCGAGGTGGACCCGCGCGCGCCCCGCGCGGTCGGCACTCGCCAGTACGAGGTGGTCGAATGACCGTGGGGAAGTCATCGAGCGAACCCGGCCGGCCGCATTGCTTTTGGATCGACTGAGAAGGAATGAGCACATGTCGAGATCCCGCTGCACCAGGCCTTCGCTTCTGCTCGCCGCCGTCGGACTCGCGGCCGGCACCTCGCTCGCCGCCGCCGAGACCGTGGAGGACATGGCGCGCGACCTCGTGCCGGCACAGAAGCCGCTTTACGAGCTGGGCGGCCTCGCGCCCGAGGCCGGCGCGGACGTGGAGGCCTGGGTGGACCGGCCGGAGCGCGTCTACGCGGTGGGCCAGCAGCTCAAGATCTTCGTGCGGCCCAGGCAGACCTCCTACATCACGGTGCTCAACGTCGGCACCAGCGGCCGCGTGGCGGTGATCTTCCCCAACTTCCACCAGCGCGACATGCAGGTGCGTGCCGGCCAGACGGTGAGCATCCCTGCCGGCAGCGCCGACTGGAAGATCGATATCGTCGGCCCGCCGGGTATCGAAGTGATCAAGGTCATCGCCTCCAGGGAGCAGCTGAAGCTGCCGGAGATCTTGAAGCTCGCCGGCGCTTCGCCCGAGCAGCCGCTCGTATCGCTCGGCCGCTCCGGCGAGGAGGTGGCGCGCGACCTGGTGCCTCAGGTTGCCGACCCGGCGGGCGGCGCGTCGGCGCAGCCGGGCGGCGTCAAGAGCCTGCTGCTGCGCGTCGTGCAGCGCGGCGCGTCCACGGCCTTCCCCACCCCGGCACCGGTGCCGCTCGGCGGCGGCTTCGGACTGACGCTGCGGCCGGAGAAGGCCGTCTACAGGATCGGCGAGGCGGTACGCGTCGCCGTGGGTGTCGAACGGGACTGCCATCTCACGCTGGTCGGCGTCGGCACCGGCGGGCAGGCGGTCCGGCTGTTCCCCAACAAGTTCCAGCAGGACAACGCCGTCCGCGCCGGGCAAACTGTGCTCATCCCGCCGCCGAATGCGGCCTTCGAGATCACGGCGCAGGGGCCGGCCGGCGTACAGGGCTTGCTCGCCACCTGCCGCAGCGCCGCGATACCGTCCGCCACGCTCGCGGCCGGGAGCAGCTTCGCCGTGGTCGGCGACCTGGCGAGCGTCACGCGCGACCTCGCGGTGGCCGCCGCCGACGGGCAGGTGGAGCAGGCGTCCGGCTCGTTCCTGGTCACCGAGTGAGAGAGCCCAAGGAGCCACCCATGCGCGCGCCTCGTTGGTTGATCGCCGCGCCGCCGGCCGTATCCGCGATGCTGGCGGTGGCGCTCCTCGCCACGCCGGCGACGGCCGAGACCAGCCAGCCCGGCGAGCCGCGCGCGTTCGCCGAGCGGATGAACCAGCTCGGCAGCGAGGCACTGGGCCGCCTCACCGGCAAGCGCGGCGACAGCAGCGTCGTCGTCTCGCCCTACGGGCTGGGGTCCGCCCTGCACCTGCTTGGCCTCGGGGCCGCAGGCGAGGCAGAAAAGAGCCTCCACGGCCGGCTGCTGCCGCCGGGCATCGAGGCCGGCGCGCAGGATGCGGGCCTGACGGCCCTCAAGGAGGAGGTCCTTGGCGCGGCCGGAGACAGGCTGAGGCTCACGTTGTCGAACGCCGTGTTCGTGCCGAAATCCGCCGTCTCCTCGCCTCGCTTCCTGAGGCGGGCGCGCGCCATCTTCGACGCCCCCGTCGAGGCCCTCGACTTCAGGGACGCGGGCGCGCTGGCGCGGATCAACGCCTGGGCCAAAGAGGCGACGCGCGGTCTCGTCCCGCGTATCCTCGACGAGCTCGACCCCGATGCGCGCTTCGTGCTGGCCAACGCGGTCTACTTCAACGGCGCGTGGGAGACCGCCTTCGAGCGGGAGCGCACCGCCAGGGCCTCCTTTACGCGCGTGGACGGCACCACGCGCGACGCCACCATGATGGACGCCACTCTGCCCGCCGGCTTCGCCGAGATCGGCAACCTGCAGGCGGTCTGGCTGCCCTACGCCGGCCGCGAGGTGACGATGCTGGTGATCGCGCCGGGGCACGGCCAGGGGTCGGCCACGGTGGCCGAGGCGCTGCAGGCCAAGTCGCTCCGCGGCCTGGTGGCGGAGGCGGACAAGCGGCGGCGCACGGCCCTCGTCCGTGTGCTGCTGCCACGCTTCCGCGCCGAGAGCAGCCTCGATGTCACCGACGCGCTGGCGGGCTTGGGCCTCACCGCGGCCTTCTCCGCGGCCGGCAACCCCTACGCCGCCGTCAACAAGGCCGGGAGCGGCCCGCTGATGGTGATGCACCGCGCCGTGCTGGAGGTGGGGGAGCAGGGCACCCGGGCGGCGGCCGTCACGGCGGTGGCGCCGGAGCGCTCGCTGGCGATCACGCCGCTGTTCGCGGCCGACCGCCCGTTCGCCTTCGCCATCGTGCACGAGCCTACCAGGGCCGTCCTGTTCGCCGGCTATATCGCCGATCCGGGCGAGGAGCCGGTGACCGAGCCCGGCCAGCCAGCGCGCCAGAATTGATGCGTCCGATGTCACCATGCGAGCCTCCCATGCGCCGGCTCTGGCCCTTGTCTCGGCGTCCTGCGCGGCTTCTCACGCAAGCCGCCCTGGCTGCCGGTCTGGCGAGTGCGCTGCCGCTTTGGGCCGTGGCGCAGACGCCGTCGGAGGTGTGCAGGGAGCGGTGGGCAGCCTTTGAGGCCGGGGCACGATCGAAGAGCCTGGAGGCGGCAAGCGCCGCGGAGAAGAGCCTCGCCGCAACGCCGGGCTGTGGGCGGGAGCGCGTCGCCGCCAAGGAGGCCATGCTCGGTCTCTACCGGGCCGAGGCCGACCGGCTGAAGCGGGAAGGTGTGCCCCCGGCCGTGCAACTCGCGGCGCTGGAAGCCGCGCTGCCCTACGGCAACGCCTGGAACGCCTGGGACATCCACGCCAGGATCGGCGACCTCAGGCGGCGCACGCCGGCTGCCGACGGCCAGCCCGACCACTCCGCCGTCAGCCTCGCCTACGACGAGGCGGTGCGGGCCATCGACCTGGCGCCGCCGTCGGCGCGCCCTGCCGAGGCCGAGGTCGCGAGGCTCGTGGGGCTCGCGTATCAGTACGAGGCGCTTTCCCCCACTCCGGTGCCGCGTCGCGCCACCTTCACCCGCATCGCCCGCCAGATCGACGTGGAGCGCACGCCGGTGCCGCTGCAGTTCGTCTACGACAGCGACAAGCTGACCGAGGCAGGTCTGGCGCAGGCCCAGAACCTGCTCGGGCTTCTCAAGGAGGAGGGCATGCCGCCGATCCGCCTCATCGGTCACACCGACCCCAAGGGATCGGACGCGTACAACGACAAGCTGTCGGTGCGCCGCGCGGTGGCTGCGCGTAACGTCCTGATCGCCGGCGGCTACCCAGCCGACCGCATCGATACCGAGGGCCGCGGCAAGCGCGACCTCGACAAGCTCAAGATCGTGGACCGGGGCGAGTTCACGGTGGAGCAGATCCACCAGATGCTCCGCCGTGTGGAGGTGGCACCGAAGCCCTAGAGCCCGACGCTCCGAGCCACCTGCGAGGTGCCGTGTGCTGAACCGCCGCTCGTTCCTCCAAGGCCTCACCGCCGGCGTGCCGGCGCTCGCCCTGCCGGGCGCGGCGCTCGCCCAGGCGAAGCGCCCGCGGCTGCATGCCATGGTGGTCGGCATCAACACGTACTACGGCCGCGCCGGCCGCGGCCAGGTGCCCAATCTCCTGGGGTGCATCAACGACGCGACGGACATCGCCGAGCAGGTGACGAAGCTCGATCCGGGGTCGCTGCGGGTGCTGGGCGCCCGCAACGAGCCGGTGACGCGCGCCGCCTTCTTCTCAGGCTGGCAGGACATGCTGGTCGCGGCAGGCGAGGGCGATACCCTGCTCCTCACCTACTCGGGCCACGGCGGCCAGATCAGGGAGCTTTGCCCTGGCAACGAGGAGGACGGGCTCGACGAGACCCTCGTCCTCTCCGGCTTCGACATCGGCCAGGCGCGCGACAGCGCCGAGCACATCGTCGACGACGAGCTGGCCCGGCTGTTTGCGGCAGCGGCGGCCAAACGGCTGCTCGTGGTGTTCGTCGCCGACAGCTGCTTCTCGGGCACCGTGTACCGCAGCGTCGAAGCGGCCGCCAACGTGCGCTACCGCACCATCCGCTCCTACGAGCTCGTGCGCGGCAGCCCGACCCCCGCCGACGCCTGCCGCGCCGTGGCGCCGGAGGACCCGCCGAATCTGCTGTTCCTCTCGGGCTCGCAGGAGAACGAGGTGGTGCCGGAGATCAACGTGGGCGGACAATGGCGCGGCGCGCTCAGCTATGCGGTGGCGCGGGCGCTGGAGGGCCGGGCCGCCAGCAACGGCGTCGTCACCGCCTACGGCTTGAGCGAGTTCGTGCTGCGCTACGTGCAGTCGCTGTCGGACGCGGGCCAGCACCCCAACGTCATGTGGCCGAGCCGCACGCGCGCCACCCCCAACGACGTGATGACCGTGGAGGGGAATACGCCCGTCCTGGTGGTGGGCAGTGCGACGACGACCGTCGCCACCAGGCCGGGGACCGACGGTGAGCTCTGGCCGGTGCGGCTGCGCATCCTGGGCCTCTCCGCCGTGGAGGCGCAGCAGATTGCCAAGTCTCTCACTCACGCCGTCCTGGCCGGCGAGAGCGAGCCTGCGGCGCTCATCTGGGACGCGCGAGGCGGGCTGATCCTGAACGACCAGGGACACCGCATCGCCGAGGGCGTCGGCGGCGGCCAGCTGCAGCACGCCATCGACCGGCGGCGGGCGTGGGAGCGCATCGCCGCCCTGTCGGCGGAAGACGGTCTTTCCGTCCGTATCCGCCTGGTTGGCGATCCGCCCGACGCGCCTCCCAGCGCCGCCTCCGACGCGACGCACAAGGCGCGCACGCGGCTCTTTGTCGACGTTGCGGGCGTCCCCGACGGCGCCTACTTCGCGGTCTTCAACCTCACGGGCAACGGCAAGGTTGAGCCGATCGAGCCAGGACCGTCGTATCTCACGTGCGGCACCAACGTCTGCAGCACGGGCGTGCGCAAGGTGAAGGGCATTCCCATCAAATCGCTCGAGGTCGAGGTGGGTGCGCCGTTCGGGGCCGAGCATGTCATTGCCGTGGCCGGTGCCCTTCCCCTCAGCCGGCTGATGCCGGCGCTCGTCCAGGCGCGCAACAAGCTCGCCGCCGCCGATGTGCTGGCTGGCCTCCTGAGCGAGCTGCAGACCCAGCCCCTGCAGGCGGGGTTCCGCGGCATCTACTCGGCGCGGGAATAGCGATCTCCTCCGGCCACGCGCATCGGGGCGCCGCTCGCAAAATTTCGCCGCTTTTCCGGCGTAGGCGAACAATGCTTGGTCAGAAATTGGGGGTAGCGTCCTGTCGCTGTCCTCGTTTGACCGCACAATTTCTGCACCCCTACATTTCCTGTATTCCTCGTCGTTTGCATGCCTGCCAGTCTTTGCGCACACAATGGGCAAAATGCGCCCTCTCGGAGGAAGCATGATACGGGACTTCGGCTACAAGGGTGAGATGTGGCGTGTGGCAGCGCACGGCATCCCCGGTCGCGAGGAGGTTTTCATCGTTCACATCGGGCAGGACGGCACTGAGGGGTTCGAAGACTCCATTGACCGCATGACGGAGCCCAACGACACGAGCGCTCCGGTGCAGGACATCATCGTCATGCTGTGCGATCGGCTGATCGAGGAGCGCGGCCTGCGGGTGAGCGACCACGGCGAGCCCTTCGCCTGGTGCCAGAGCGCCATCCGCCACGAGGTCCATGACGGCGTCCACGCCTTCGCGCGGGGTTGACGGCGGCCCGGTTTGCAAGCCCGCACCGGTTTCCCATATTCTGCGGGCGACATGAGCCATCCCCTCCCATTCCACCCGGCGGTTGCCCGCTGGTTCCGCCGGGCGTTCCCGGCGCCGACACCGGCGCAGGCGGAGGCTTGGCCTGCCATCCAGGCGGGCCAGAACGTGCTGATCGCTGCACCGACTGGCAGCGGCAAGACGCTGGCGGCGTTCATGGCCGCCATCGACTCCCTGGTGCGCCAGGGCCTCGACGGCGGCCTGCCCGACGAGACGCAGGT
>DATMZP010000471.1:0-2033 GCA_035573595.1 Hyphomicrobiaceae bacterium | reverse complement strand
CAAGCCGGTGTGCGGCTGCAACGGCAAGACCTACTCCAGCGACTGCTTCCGGCGTGCCTACAAGATAGCCAAGTCCCACGACGGCAAATGCAGTTGAGGCCGCCTAAGCAGAGTTGCCCACCTGGCCCAACGGATGGCCAGCGTCGCTAGCGTCCGCTTTCGATGCTTTCCTGCCAGACGGCAGCCCATCGCACGGTGAGTTGTGACCCAACTCGGACATGGCGAGCGGCTATCCGAACTCGGCCTGTGATGACGCAAAGCTGCAGCGGATGGGGTCAGACCCTGCGGGTCTGACCCCATGGCACAACCTCGCGATTCGCCCTTCCAACCTGATCTGCCCGGCGATCGTCCAGGCGAGCCGTTACATTCACCGCAACCCGGTCGAGGCAGGGCTGGTGGCGGAGCCGGGGCAGTGGCCGTGGTCGAGCGCGCAGGCCTACCTCGGCCTCGTGCGAACGCCCGCTTGGCTGCACACGGAGAAGATCCTGGAGATGCTCGGCCCGCACGATGCGCGCCGGAGGTATCGTGAGCTTCTCGGCGAGGAGACCGGCGCGGCGACGCAGCCGGTCCACGGAGAGGTTGTGCCATGGGGTCAGACCCGCAGGGTCTGACCCCATGCGTGCCCGCGCCAATTTCAGGTTTTGGCACACTTCCTCCGGTCTGCGTCCATCAGCTTCCGGGGGCATAACGGCCTTTGCTGGCGTGCTTGCTTGGGCCAACGACGAGAATCTGCTTTAGAACCACACGCCGGTCCAGCGGTAGCGGGGGCGCATGGCGACCGGGCCCGGGCTGGACTGCGCCCCCTTCGGGTCGTCGGTCACAGACAGCCGGGGGAGCAGCTGGCTGTCGCCCAGGTCCCGCAGGCGGGCGACGCGGTCCTCCGTCTTGGGGTGGGAGCGCAGCAGCGAGGGCTGCGGGATGCGGCGGCCGGGAACCGGCATGCGCATGTCCTCCCAGAAGCGGCCGTAGTAGCGCTCCAGCTTCTGCAGGGCGGAAACGAGGCCCTCGGGATCTCCGGTGAGGCGCGCCGCCTCCAGATCGGCGTCGAATTCGCGCGTGCGCGAGAGCGCCAGCTGGATGAGGCTGCCGGCGGTGGGCGCCAGATAGAGCAGGGCAAGCGCGATGGGCGGGATCTCGGCGTCGCCCAGCAGGAACGCCGGGAGATTGAAGAGGGCGAGGACCACCGCCAGGTACGCGAGCAGCTGGGCGAAGCGCGTCATGGCGTCGGCGAGGCCGAGAATGGCCAGGTCGTTGTTGCGGATGTGGCTGATCTCGTGGCCCAGCACGCCGGCGAGCTCGCGCAGGTCGAGGCGCTCGATCAGGCCCGCGGTGATGCCGACGACGGCCTTGTCGGGAGTGCCGGCGGCGAAGGCGTTGAGAGTCATGCTGGGGATGATGTAGACGCGCGGCGGCGCCTGCAGCTCGGCGCGGTCGGCCAGGGCATCGACGATGCGCAGGATCTGGTCGCTCAGGCCGCCGTGACCCTTCTCGACCAGCCGCCCGCGGTAGAGGCGCATGAGGAGCTTGGGCGACAGGCGGGGCGCGAAGGCGTAGGTGAGACCCACGGCCACCAGCGTGACGGCCACGCCCATCCCGCCCCAGATCAGCCAGCCGCAGAAGCCGGTGACGAGCCCGAGCCCGCCCACCAGCAGTATCGAGTGCAGCGAATTGCGCAACCTGTGCGCGCGCAGCGTCTTGGGGTCGAGGAACGGTGTCATTGTCTGTGAAATCGAGGCCCCGGTCGGCAGGATCAGACCCCTCGCATCTGCGCTTGCGCTTAACCCCAAGCGGGTGCCCAAGGGGCGGAGGCGAGGGGTCTGATCCCGGCTCTTGCCCGCTTAGGATAGAGCGGCGCCGGATGCAAGGCAAAGTGCCCGGCGGCCACAGCAGACGCCGCCGCGGCAGCCGCCAGGCCACTTGCGATTTCGGCAGCCGGCGGACGTGCGTCGGCAGTCGGAAACGGCGAAGCCCGATCCGGCTGCCCATTGCCGAAGCCCGACTGCCGAGCCCGCATCAGAATTTCTCCGTCAGAG
>DATMZP010000470.1:0-11138 GCA_035573595.1 Hyphomicrobiaceae bacterium | reverse complement strand
TGAGGTCATCGCCAGGCATGATGTCCTGTCGCGGGGCCTCGACGTGCTGCGGCGCGATATCGAACGGCTGGAGCGGGTGGTCTGGAAGCGCGGCGAGGCGCCGGAGCTCGTCTTTCTCGGCGATGCCGGCCGGCTGACCTTCGTCGCCGTCGAGCCGGCGTTTCCCACCGAGGCGGGGCCATATTTTCTGGTCTACTCCATTCAGCAGCGACGCGACGGGGCGGTGCTCATGCGCGGGCGGGCGCCGTATCAGACCTCGGTCCCGGACCTGCGGCGGCTCGCCGGCGCCGATGCGGTGGCTGTCATCGAAGGGCCGTATCGTCTGCGGTTCCAGTATCTGGAGCGGACGGCGGGGCGGCAGCGATGGGTGCCGCAGTGGTCCGATCCGTTGCGTCTGCCCGAGCTGATCAGCCTGGAGGTGGCCGGCCTGGCCGACGGCGGCGCGGTGCTGCCGCCGCTCGTCTTCCGTCCGCGCGCCGACTTGGAGAGGACGTGCCTCAAGGAGGACGGCAGTGGGTGTACCGCGGGAAGCGGCGGCGTGCCGGGGCCGGATGGCACAGCGGAAGGCGGGAGGTAGCCATAGCGACCGCACCCGACGGGACCGAGCGCCAGCGGGGGTTCGCCCTGCTCGTGGTGCTGTGGATCATCACCCTGCTGGCGCTGCAGGTGAGCATCTTCAATCTGTCGGTGCGCGACGCCGGCGCGCTCGCCGGCAACGAGATGGCGATGGCGCGCGGGGAGGCGCTGGCTTCCGCGGGCGTGGAGTTGGCAGCGGCGCTCCTGATGGAGCCGAGCCCGGAGCGGCGGTGGCCCGCCGACGGGCGCACCCAGGAGGTGGGCTTCGGCGGCGCACGCCTCTTCATCACCGTCAGCGACGAGGCCGGCCGCCTCGACATCAACGAGCTGGATGCCGAGGTGCTGGATTCGCTGCTGCGCCCGTGCGGCGGATCGGCCGAGGCTGTGACACGGTGGATCGACCGGAACGGGCCGTTCATCGATCCCACCGAGCTTGCGCATGCCATCGGCCTGCCCGCCAGTGCGCTGCAGCCGCTCGCTCCCTACCTCACGGTGCATGGGGGCGAGGGCAGGATCAACCCGCTGGTGGCGCCGCGCGAGGCGCTCCTCATGCTGCCCGGCGTCGACCCGGCGGAGGTCGAGCGGGCGCTCGCTCTGAGGCAACGCGGCGAAGGGAACGCGGCGGATGTTGCGCGGCTGCTTCCATCGGTGGATAAATGGCTGACCGAGCGGACAGGCCCCGCCTATCGCGTCGAAGTTGCCGTGCGTGGCGAGACGATGCCGGCCATCGGCTGGGCGGAGGCCACCATCCTGATCGGCAAGGATGCGGCGGCGCCGTTTCGCGTGCTGAGCTGGCGCTACGAGCCGAGGGACAAGCAGGTGCGGGACCGGAGATGATGGCCGCGTCACTCCCCGCGCGCCGCGGCGATCTCAGAACGGCCGTGGGCCGCTTCCTCGCGTGGTGGAGCGGCGAGCTTGCCGAGCTGGCCTCCGCGAAGCGCTCGGCGGCGCGCGAGTGGCGGCTGATGCTGCTCCGCTCCGAGCGCGGGTGCGACGTCTACCTGCGCAATCGCGGTCATGCCGAGCTCGTTGGAACATCCCCCGCGGAAGGAGGCGGCCCGCAGATTGCCGAATTGCTAGGGCGCCTCGGCCGACAGAAGATCGCGCCCGCCCAGATCGTGCTGCGGCTCCGACCCGACGAGGTGGTGCAGACGCGGCTCAGCGTGCCCGCCGCGGCCAGGGAGGTGCTGGAGGCGGTCGTCCGCAACCAGATCGAGCGGCTGGCCCCGTGGCCGGCGGAAAGGGCGTTCTTCGCGTACGAGACCTCCCCGGGCGCGGACGGCTCGGCCATGCTCGATGTCCGTCTGGCCGTCACCGCGCGCAGCCTGGTGGACGGCCTGGTGGCCGACCTCAATGCGCTCGGCTTCGCGCCCGGCGTGGTGGACTACGGCGAGGATGCCTCAACCGAGCCGCGGTTGAACCTGCTCACGGTGGGGAGCGGCGGGAGCCGCAGGCCTGGCCGACTGCTGCTGTGGGGCGTCGGATTGCTCTGCCTTGCGGCTCTCATTGCAGGCGCCATCGGCACCCTCGGCCTCGTCCAGCAATCGCGCGACCTCGGTGCGCTCACCGCGCAGCTGCAGGAGTTGCAGGTCAAATCCGCGGCGGCCTTGCCCGGCCAGGCCAGCGCGCGGCGGCTCGCCTGGCTCGCCGAGGAGCGGGGCCGGCAGCCGTCCATGGCCATCGTGCTGGAAGCCTTGAGCCGCGCGCTGCCCGACGATGCCTGGCTCACGCGGCTGGACGTGGAGCAGGGCACCGTGCGGCTGGCCGGCAATGCCGCCAATGCCGCAGCGCTGATCGGCCGGATCGAGGCGTCCGGCCACTTCGCGGATGTCCAGTTCTCCGCACCGACCACGTTGGCCGAAGGAGAGGGGGAGAGCTTCACCATTACGGCGCGCGTGGTGCCGGGGAGGAGGCTCGATTGACCGGCATGGGCGCGCTGCCGAAATCCTTGAGCCGCGCCGTCGCACTGGGCCTGGTGGCGCTGGCGCTCGGGCTGGCGGCACTCGCGGCGATAGCGCCGTTCGCCAGAATGGCGGCGGTAGGCGGCGAGATGGCTGCCGTCACCGAGCAGATCGTCCAGCAGGAGCGGCTCCTGCGCGCGGCGGCACGCCGGCCGGCGCATGCGGCACGGGACATGCTGGTGGGCGGCGAGACGAGCGGGCTGGCGGGGGCGGAGCTGCAGCGCATCGTCACCGAGTTGGCTCGCCGGACCGGAATGTCGCTGCGCAGCACCCACGTGGCGCCCACGAAGCGCGAGGCCGACCTCGCCGCCATCGCCGTCGAGGTGAGCCTGCAGGGGCAGACGGAGGGGCTGCGCGCCTTCATCCACGCCATCGAGACCGGTACGCCGGTGCTCTTCATCGAGACGCTGGCGGTCCGGTCGGCGCCCTCCTACCAGCCGGTGCCGCAGCCGGCTTCGCTGGATGTCACCCTCAAGGTTCGCGGTTATGGCGCCGGCAAAGAGATCAACTGAAGGCCGCAGCCGCGTACCGCTGCTGCTCGGCCTCGCGGCAGTGGCGGCGGCCGTGCTCCTGTGGGACCGCTGGGCCGACTGGGGCACCGGTGCCGCTGGCGCGCCGGGCGTTGCCGCACCCGACAAAGCCACGCCAGACAAGGCCGGCTCCGAGACGACCGCGCTGGGCGTAGACACGGAGCCACGCGGCGATGGCGGAAGCGCCCTGCCGCTGGCCAGCCTGTCGCTCGACAAGCTTCACGATACCGTTCGCCGGCCCCTGTTCGAGAAGACGAGGCGCCCGGTCGAGCCGCCAGTGGTGGCGGCGCCGCCGGCGCCAGCCCCGGTCATCCCCAAGCGCCTGGCCGATCCCAACGCCCTCACGCTGCTCGGCGTGCTGACGAGCGACGGGCCGGGCACCGGCGCCATCGCGCTGATGCGGCGCAACCAGACGGGCCAGAGCGTGCGCCTGCAGGAGGGCGACACCGTCGACGGCTGGACCATCGAGCGCATCGAGGCGGCGCGCGTGCACCTGAGACAGGGCGATACGCGATTCGCCCTGGAGCTGTTCCGCAGGCGGTAGGTGTCAGACCCGAAGGGTCTGACACCATGCGCTACTTGGCGGGGAATGGGCTCTGCGTCTTGCCGACAGCGGCGTAGAGCCGATCGCGCGAGGCCGCAAGCCGGGGGCGCAGCCTGTCCAGGTCAACGTCCTGCAGCTTGCCCTTCCACTTGCGGATCTTGCCGGCGACGATCACGGTCTCGACGTTGGTGCGCTCCATCAGGGTCACCACGGCGCCGGGCACGTTGTTCATGGGGAACACGTTGAGGTGGGTGCCGTCGAGAACGATGATGTCGGCCTCCTTGCCGACCTTGAGCGAGCCGGTCTTGCTGTCGAGACGCAGGTGCTTGGCGCCGTTGATGGTGGCAAAGCGCAGTACGTCGCGGGCGTTGAGGAGCGGCGGTATATCCGCGGGGTACGGCGGCAGCGGCCACTGGCTTGTGAAGGGTGGCGAGAATGTCCCCAGCTCCAAGATCCTCTGGTTCACGACCAGGCGCTGCATGGTCATGGCCGACCGCATCTGGGTGAAGAAGTCAGCCGTCATGTTGGTCTCGACGTCGACGCTGAGCGAGGGCTCGAAATCGATCCCGAGCTGCGCCTTGAGCTGCTGCATCTTGAGGATAGGGGGCATGCCGTGGCGCATGTTCATCTCGATCGGGAACGCGATCGACACCTTGGCGCCGGCCAGCGCGACCTTCTCCCAGGCCGCATCCGACATGCCGGTCATGTGGACGAACAGGTTGTCCGCGCCGATCTCGATGCCACTGAGGTCAGCGCCGCTACCGTCGACAACGTCGGGGCTGACGCCGGCGAGCTGGTCGAGGATCGGGCGGATCCCGAACGGCGAGAGGATGTGCGCCGCGACCTGGAGACCGAGGTTGCGCCCGATGGTCCAGGACTGCCGGGTCGTCGCGTTGCCCAGATAGACCTCGCCGCCCATCACCATGGTGACGAGTGAATCGTCCGATGTGAGCACATTGTTCCTGAGAAAATTGGCACCCGACGGATACCAGCTTCCGCCGTCGATCCCGCCGGCGCTCTCGAAGAAGCCGAACTTGGCGCGCCGCCCGGTATCACGCAAAGCCTGGATCGCCGCCAAGGAGTGCTCCTTGGAGTGATGGATCTGCGAGATGTCGTGCACCGTGGTGACGCCGGCGTCGAGCTGGGAGAGCCCGCCGAACAGCTCGCCGATGTAGACATCCTCCGGTGTGTAGTGTTCGGCGAAGCCCGGCAGTGCTGGGGCGGCACCAAAGCCCAGAACGTTGATGGCGTAGTTCTGCTCCGCGCTCGCCGTTCCGGTGAAATCGTTGATCAGGATGCTGTCGGGGATGGAGCTTCTGATCGGCGTCCAGGCCTGGTGGTGGTGGGTGTCAATGAAGCCCGGCATGACCACCTTGCCGCGGGCGTCGATCTCCGCGGCGTTGCCGACACTCAGGTTCTTGCCGATGGCCTTGATCGTCTTGCCCTCGACGAGCACGTCGCCTTCGATGAATTCTCCAAATGCCGAGTCCGCACCCGGCGTCCCAGGCTCCATCGTCATCACGTAGGCGTTGCGGATGACGTAGCGCCGGCCCGGTGTGCCGGTGTGGGGTGGCGGGTTGACGCTGAAGCCCTGCGCCACGGCGGCATTCGCCCCGAGCAGGCCCATGGCTCCCGCAGCGAGCCCGGTCGCGGCCGTGCCTTTGAGAAAATTGCGCCGCGAGGTGAGATGCGCCTGCGGCTTACCGCGATCGCACAGTATGCACATAATGTCCTCCCCAACGGCCGTTTGGCTGCCTGCGGCGCTCGCCGCAGCATTCACCAACGTGCCTGTGAAATGGTCGTGCTGACGCCTCCGCGCTGTCAACCACAAACGGCACGATACGTCCCAACACGCACGGTCGTCGACCGCGGTCAGCGCGTCGCCACCGCGGCTTCAGCGGATACCGCTGATTTTGTTGCAGGAACTCAGGATTGCCCCGATTGTTGCCCGACGGCCACATCGGTCGGAAACCTGACGGCTCAGCGGCAAGCTCATCGTCCCACCAATTGCCGCGGCGAATGGGAAAAATCCCCCCGCAAGCAGCGCGAGCGCCCACCGTCCGCAGAGCCGGCCGTGGCGCGAAGACGGTGTCTCGCAATCCGCAGACGGTGACTTCACGCCGCGGGGCTCTCATTTCGTCATGCCCTGGCCATGCACCGTACCCGGATCGACATTGGATTGCCTACAGACCGTAACGACCCGTAACGGGCACGTGCCGGTCTCGACCGCCGGCTCCAAGCGTTCAGCGGCAGCACGTCCCGACATGACACGCCGCGACGCGCCAGCCGTGGCCGACGCAGGCTGCCGCGGTTGGACTGTCGCATCGGAAGAAGTCGATAGATCTGTCGGCAGATCGGCCATAGTGGCTTGCAAATCCACGAGGATCGGGCTCGAGCTGTGACTCGCTTTAAGCGCGGGTGTGGGCTGCCGACAACGCTGCGGCCATGTGTCCCGACCCATCGACATTCCTATCGATGAAACCGATTTGACGACGAAGTGCTCAGCGTCTGAGCGGCGCCCGTCCTTAGCAACCGGTGCGTGTGCGTATCACGATCTTCTCAAGCTGTGGCTGTGTCGCGTTGACGAAAATGTGAACCAAAGCCATTGGCAGCGCCGCACGCGGGAGCTAAAGAGGCGCTCTCTCCAAGGCCTCGCTCGGCGTGGTCGCAGCAATTGAAATCAACGGGTTCTGGTGGCGTGTCGATAGCGCGTGTGAAATGTCGCGTCCTGCTCGATTTCGACGGAACGATCTCCAAGGTCGATACGACGGACATGCTGCTTGAGCGGTTCGCCGCTCCGGCGTGGCGGGACATCGAGGAAGAGTGGAAGGCGGGCCGCATCGGCTCGCGAGAGTGCATGGTGCGCCAGATCGACCTTGTGCGCGCCACGCCCGCAGAGATGGACGCCTTCATCGCCACCGTTGAGATCGACTCCGGGTTTCGCCCGTTCGTGGACCGCTTCCGTGTACTCGGGCACGCGCTGACGGTGGTGTCCGACGGCCTCGACCGCACCATCCGCACGGTGCTCGACCGCGCCGACCTCGACCTTCCGTATTTCGCCAATCACCTGCAGTGGCTCGGCGGCGACCGCTGGCGGCTGACGTTCCCTCACGCCAAGAGCACGTGCGCCACGCTGGCCGGCAACTGCAAGTGCAGCTTCGCGGAGGGCCGCCTCGGGGAGGAGCGACCGCGCGAGGTCACCATCATGGTGGGCGACGGCCGCTCCGACTTCTGCGTCGCGGAGCGGGCCGACCTGGTTCTGGCCAAGGGTTCGCTGCGGGCGCATTGCCGCACGAAGGACCTCCCCCACTACGGGTTCGAGACTTTCGATGAAGCCGCTGCGCTGCTCGCGCGCTGGCTCGATGCGCGCGGCGCCGCCGTGGCGCGCGAGGGCGCACGCGCCGGCGACGAGTAGGGCAGCCAAGGAACGAAAGGCCGGGTGCGAATGAGCAAACGCGCGAGATTGCGGGAAGACTCGGCAGCTGTGGCGCGAGCGGAAGACCGCGGCCGGCCGTCGGAGGCGGAGCTGCTGGCGCTGGAGGAGAGGTACTGCTCGCACGGCGACACGGTGCACTACACCGACCCGCCGAAGATCTTCGACTCCTGCGAGGGCTCGTTCCTCTACGACGCCGAGGGGCGCAGCTTCCTTGACCTGCAGATGTGGTATTCCGCGGTCAACTTCGGCTACCGCAACCCGCGCCTCGATGCGGCCGTGCGGCGCCAGCTCGACCGGCTGCCGCAGGTGGCGAGCCAGTACCTGCACCGGGAGAAGATCGAGCTCGCCGCCCTCATCGCCCAGGATGCCGAGCACAAGTTCGGCACCAAGGGCCGCGTGCACTTCAACGTGGGTGGCGCCCAGGCGGTCGAGGACAGCCTCAAGCTTGTGCGCAACTTCAAGAAGGGCAAGAGCCTGATGTTCGCCTTCGAGGGCGGGTATCACGGCCGCACGCTCGGCGCCTCGGCCATCACCTCGTCCTACCGCTACCGCCGCCGCTATGGCCACTTCGGCGACCGCGCGCAGTTCGTGCCGTTCCCGTATCACTTCCGCGGGCCGAAGGGCATGAGCAAGGAGGAATACGGACACTACTGCGTGCAGCAGTTCGCGCGCCTGTTCGAGAGCGAGTACAACGGCGTGTGGGACCCGAAGGCGGGCGAGGCCGAGTACGCCGCCTTCTACGTCGAGCCGATCCAGGGCACCGGCGGCTACGTCATTCCGCCCAAGACCTTCTTCGTCGAGCTGAAGAAGGTGCTCGACGAGCACGGCATCCTGCTCGTCGTGGACGAGATCCAGATGGGCTTCTACCGCACCGGCAAGCTGTGGTCGATCGAGCACTTCGGCGTGAAACCCGACGCCATCGTGTTCGGCAAGGCCATCACCAACGGCCTCAATCCGCTGGCCGGCGTGTGGGCGCGCGAGGAGCTGATCAACCCGACCATCTTCCCACCCGGCTCGACGCACTCGACCTTCAACTCCAATCCCATGGGCACCGGCGTCGCGCTCGAGGTCATGAGGATGGTGGGCGAGACCGACTACGAAGCGATGGTGGCCGAGAAGGGCGCCTATCTGCTCGAAGGCCTGCAGGACCTCAAGCGCCGCCACAGGATCGTCGGCGACGTCGACGGATTGGGGCTCGCGCTGCGTATGGAGATCTGCGAGCCGCACGACAGCTTCACGCCGTCGAAGGCGATCGTCGACCGCATGGTTGACGAGGGCCTCAAGGGCGACCTGGAGGTGGACGGCAAGCGCTACGGCCTCGTGCTCGATATCGGCGGCTACTACAAGAACGTCGTCACGCTGGCGCCGAGCCTGCACATCACCAGGCACGAGATGGACCTTGCCATCAAGCTGCTCGACGCCGTCATGCGGCGCGTGAGCAAGGATTGAGGCCGGTGTGCGGGGAGATGGCAGCAGGGGACACAGGCGCAACGCCGAGGGATCTCGGGATGTGGCGTGGGGAACCTGCGATGCTGCTGTCGTGTTTCCGTGCGAAGGGAGACCCTCCGGAACGTTGACCAACGAGCCGATCAGCTGACGGGGGAAACGGGACGAGGCGCCCAGGCGACAACGGCGGTGCTGAGCGTGGCTGGCGCCGCCGGCCGCGCCCAGAGTGGAAGCCCCCGGCTCTGAATGAGAAGAAACGTGAGACGGTACGCGTAAGAACATGACAATCGAGGCTAATGCTGAAGCGAAGATCGACACCGAGACGCCCGACCGCAGCCTGTTGCTGCCGGGCGGCAGGGTGGGCGTTCTCCTGATCCACGGTCTTGGCGGGACGCCGGTCGAGCTGCGCTTCATCGCCCAGGCTCTCGCCCGCGCCGGCCACACCGTCTTCTGCTGCCAGCTCGCCGGCCACTGCGGCACGCCGGAGGAGCTGCGCCGCTCTACCTGGCGGGAGTGGTACGCCAGCGTCGAGGCGGCCTACGACAAGCTGGCCGAGACCTGCGATGTGATCCTGGCCGGCGGCCTCTCCATGGGCGGCATCCTGGCGTTGCACCTGGCGCAGAGGCGCCCCGCCGGCGTGCACGGCCTGCTGCTGTTCGCGCCGACGCTGAAGCTCGACGGCTGGTCGATGCCCTGGCACTCTAAGCTTCTGCAGTACGTGCGTCCCCTGCCGATCCGGCTGGAGTTCGATCTCGCCGAGCGCGACCCCTACGGCCTCAAGGACGAGCGCGTGCGCCGCATCGTGGTGGCGAGCATGCAGAGCGGAGACTCGAGCGCGGCGGGCGTGTTCTCCACGCCCATGCGGTCGATGGCGCACTTCAACGCGCTGGTGCAGGAGGTGAAGCCGAGCCTCGGCAAGGTGCGCCAACCGGCGCTGATCGTGCATCCGCGCGAGGACGACATCGCGAGCCTCAGGAACGCGCAGTACCTGCAGGCGAACCTGGGCGGGCTCGTCGACACGCTGGTGCTCGACAACAGCTACCACATGGTCACGCTCGACCAGCAGCGCCACATCGTGGCCGAGCGCGCGACGAGCTTCGTCGCCTGGATCGACGCGCAGGTGGCGGCGAAGAGCCGGGTGGTGCCGGCGTCCAGAGGCGTGGCGGTGGTGGAATGAAGCTCGGCCGCCACAGCCAGGCTTGCCAGGAGCGCCGGCCGTTGCCGGCGCTAGTGCACGCTCGCGCTCGTGGCGCAGCGCTCGAGGCTGGTCGTGGCGCGCTTCCAGGTGAAGGTCTCGCCCAGCAGCTTGATGCCGAGATAGCCGGTCACCATCAGCGTATCCGCGTTGGCGAGCTCCAGCGCGGCGCTGAAGCGCTCCTCGTCCTCGGGGTTATAGATCCAGCCCGAGTCCCACACGTAGCGCCCCTCCCTGCGCAGCTCGCCCAGCACCTGGGCACCGCAGATGCGCTTGCCGCTCTTCGAGCGGTGGTCGGGGTTCCTGAGCCAGACAACGCGACCGCAGAGCCGGTTGCCGCCTGGGTTGCCGCCCGGATTGCCACACGGGGCGATCTCCACCGCGCCCTGGCCGGTGTGGTCGATCCACACGCCGGCAACGTCGGCGGAGGGCGCCTGCCCGGCGCCCCCGCCTGCAAGCACAACGGCCGCCGCGACGACGCTGCCGGCGCGACGGAAAAATCGAGCCATACCCGTAAGATGCATCGCCAAACGCTCTCCTGGTCTCAATCTGGCCCCGGTCCGCTGGCTGGATGCAACCTCGATTGGGAGAAAATGCGGCAGCGTCGGAATCCCCGTCAAATCCTGGCCTGCTCGCGCGGATCTATCCTTAACTCTCGGCCCGACATTTCCCTGGCCGCATGCAGGACCCTATATAACCAACGCAACGCCTGCGGCTGGGGCGCCGGCGCACATTCAGCCCCGCTCGCTTACGGCGCCTCGAGCGGCGCCGCAGCGGGCTGTTGTGGCCACCGCAAGTACGAGGCGTCCCGATGACGTTAACCCTGGCGTTCCGCAACCTGTTCCACGACCGCGTCCGCCTCTCGGTGACGCTGATCGGCATCCTGTTCTCCATCGTGCTGGTGGCGGTTCAGCTTGGGCTCTATCTCGGAGCCCGCGGCATGATCATTTCCATGATCGACCGGGCCGACGGCGACCTGTGGATCATGGCCTATGGCACCAAGAATTTCGAGGAGGCGCAGCCGATCCGGGCGCGCGAGCGCTACGTTGCTCTCTCGACGCCGGACGTAGTGAGTGCCACACCGCTGGTCACCGCCTTCACCGACTGGCGCAAGCCCACCGGCGGCTCGACGCTGGTCGTCGTCATCGGCGCCGACGCCGAGGATGGTGGGCTCGCGCCCTGGAACGTCGTGCAAGGCGACGTTTCGGGCCTCGGTGCGCGCGACGCGGTGATGATCGACAAGACCTACCTCGCCGAGCTCGGCGTCAACGGAGTGGGCGACACCGCCCAGGTGGGCGCCTCGCGCGTGCGTGTGGCCGGCCTGACCGAGGGCATCCGCTCGTTCACCGTGACGCCGTTCGTGTTCACCACGCTCAACCGGGCGCGGCAGCTGATCGACATGCCGGCCGACAACATCACCTACGTGCTGGTGAAGGTGCGTCCCGGCGCC
>DATMZP010000469.1:0-2675 GCA_035573595.1 Hyphomicrobiaceae bacterium | reverse complement strand
TGGAGCATGTTTCAGTCCCTGGGATGGAACCATCCGCGGTTCAACCGTTGGCGCAACGGCTTCGCCCACGCTTTCGCCTGGATCATCACCCTCGGCAACATCTCGTTCCCCCTGGCCGTGCTGGCCGGCTGGGTGCGTTAGGAGCTGCGCGCCATGACGCTCGACGGCAAGGTTCCCTCGGGTCCCCTGGAGAAGAAGTGGGAGGACCACAAAGGGCATCTGAAGCTGGTCAATCCCAACAACAAGCGGCGGTTCACCATTCTGGTGGTGGGGTCCGGCCTGGCCGGTGCCGCCGCGGCGGCGAGCTTCGCCGAGCTGGGCTACAACGTGAAGTGCTTCTGTTTCCAGGACTCGCCGCGCCGCGCCCACTCGATCGCCGCCCAGGGGGGCATCAACGCCGCCAAGAACTATCACAACGACGGCGACAGCGTCTTCCGGCTCTTCTACGACACGATCAAAGGCGGAGACTTCCGCTCCCGCGAGGGCAACGTCTATCGCCTCGCCGAAGTGTCGCTGAATATCATCGATCAGTGCGTGGCGCAGGGAGTTCCCTTCGCCCGCGAGTACGGCGGCCTGCTCGACAACCGTTCCTTCGGCGGGGCGCAGGTGTCGCGCACCTTCTATGCTCGTGGCCAGACCGGCCAACAGCTCCTGCTCGGCGCCTACCAGGCCCTGTGCAAGGAGCTCGCGTCCGGCAAGGTGAAGATGTTCCCGCGCACCGAGATGCTCGACCTCGTGATCGACCGCGAGCGGGCCGCGGGCATCATCACCCGCGACATGGTGACCGGCCGCATCGAGCGCCATGCGGGCCACGCGGTGGTGCTGGCGACCGGCGGCTACAGCAACGTTTATTTCCTTTCGACCAACGCCAAGGGATCGAATGTCACCGCCGCCTGGCGGGCGCATCGCCGGGGAGCGCTGTTCGCCAATCCCTGCTTCACTCAGATCCACCCGACCTGCATCCCGGCCTCCGGCGACTATCAATCAAAGCTCACCCTGATGAGCGAGTCGCTGCGCAACGACGGCCGCATCTGGGTGCCCAAGGACCCGGCCGACAAGCGTTCGCCCGAGCAGATCCCGGAAGCGGACCGCGACTACTTCCTGGAGCGCAAGTATCCGAGCTTCGGCAACCTGGTGCCGCGCGACGTCGCCGCCCGCAACGCCAAGGGGGTGGTCGACGAGGGGCGCGGCGTCGGTCCGCAGAAGAACGGCGTCTACCTCGACTTCGCCGAGGCCATCAAGCGGCTGGGGCGGCAGACCATCGAGGAGCGCTACGGCAACCTTTTCGAGATGTATCAGAAGATCACCGGCGAGGACCCCTACGTCGTGCCGATGCGCATCTACCCCGCTCCCCACTACACCATGGGTGGCCTGTGGGTGGACTACAACCTGATGACCAACGTGCAGGGTCTCTACGCCCTGGGCGAGGCCAACTTTTCCGATCATGGGGCGAACCGCCTGGGCGCCAGCGCGTTGATGCAGGGCCTGGGGGACGGCTACTTCGTCATCCCCTACGCCATCGGCGACTACCTCGCGAGCCACCTGGGCGAGGCCCTGTCGACCGACACCGACGCCTTCCGCGCCACCGAGGCCGAGGTCGCGCAACGCGTCCAACGCCTGGTCTCGATCGGCGGCCGGCGCAGCGCCGACTCCTTCCACCGCGAGCTGGGGAGGATCGTCTGGGATTATTGCGGCATCGCCCGCAACGCCGAGGGCCTGAAGAAGGCGCTGGAGCTGATCCCCGCCCTGCGCGAGGAGTTCTGGCGCAACCTGCGAATCCTCGGCGGGTCGCAGCAGCTCAACCAGGAGCTGGAGAAGGCGGGCCGGGTGGCCGACTACTTCGAGCTCGCCGAGCTGATGTGCATCGACGCCCTGGAGCGCGATGAGTCGTGCGGCGGCCACCTGCGCGAGGAGCACCAGACGCCCGACGGCGAGGCCCTGCGCGACGACGCCCGCTTCTCCTATGTCGCGGCGTGGCAGTGGAACGGGACGGGCAGCGCTCCGACCCTGCACAAGGAGCCGCTCGACTTCGAGTTCGTCAAGCCGTCCCAAAGGAGCTACAAGTGATGAATCTGACCCTCCACGTCTGGCGCCAGAAGAGCCCCGCGGACGCGGGGCGGATGGAGCGCTACGAGGTCAAGGGCGTCAACGAGCACGCCTCCTTCCTCGAGATGCTGGACGTGCTGAACGAGCAGCTCGCCGAGCGCGGCGAGGAGCCCATCGCTTTCGAGCACGACTGCCGGGAAGGGATCTGCGGCTCCTGCGGCTTCATGATCAACGGCGAGGCGCACGGGCCGCTGCCCGGCACCACCGTCTGCCAGCTCCACATGCGCCATTTCCGCGACGGCGACGTGCTCTACCTCGAGCCCTGGCGCTCGCGGGCTTTCCCGGTGATCAAGGACCTGGTGGTGGACCGCGGCGCCTTCGACCGCATCGTCCAGGCGGGCGGCTTCATCTCCGTCGCCACCGGCAGCGCGCCCGAGGCCAACATCATCCCGGTGCCCAAGCCGCTCGCCGACCGCGCCTTCGACGCCGCCCAGTGCATCGGCTGCGGCGCCTGCGTGGCCCAGTGCCCGAACGGCGCGGCGCAGCTCTTCACCTCGGCGAAGGTCTCGCACCTCGGCCTGATGCCGCAAGGTGAGCCCGAGCGCTACCAGCGCGTCGTGCGCATGGTC
>DATMZP010000468.1:0-7512 GCA_035573595.1 Hyphomicrobiaceae bacterium | reverse complement strand
CGGGCGCGTCGCCGATCCTGGCGGGACCTGGCACGACTATGAGGGCTAAGACTCCCCCTCCCCGGCCTCGGGCTATCCACAACGCGACCTCACCACAATTTTCCCGAGAGCGGTGGGGAGAGGTCACGGTAGGCCAGCGGTGAGACGGACTGGTTAGCGTTAGCGCTGTCGCGACTTTGATTTTCGGTCACTCCCGCGTGCTACGGGCGTCCGATCATCTCTCGTGCGCTTGGGCTTCGGATCGGCCTTCATATCCATGTATCTGCCGGATTTGTCGGCCTTCACGTCCATGAACTTGCCGGACTTGTCGTCTCGCTTGGTGCAGGTTCCGGTGGCGGTGCCTTTGATCTGGGTTCCGCTCTTGTAGGAGCCACCCCCGTAGAAGCCGCCCTTGAAGGTCCGTTCTGTTATTCTCCGGGCGGTCTTCCCGAGTTCGGCAATCTTGTCCATGGCGGCACTGGCGAGAAAGCTTGACCGCGTCAGGCCACGCTTCTCTGCCTCCTCGTCAATTGCCTCCAGTGTCCCGGCATCGATGGAGATGTTTGCGCGAACTGGCCGCGCCGTATCGAGCAGCAGCGGCACCATCACCATGCTCTCGCTGCGGGGATCATATGCGGCAGCCTCGTCGCATCGAATTTCATCCAAGGTGCGAGGCGCCGGCACGGCTCGCCCCTTGGAAACGTAGTGCGCCGCCACTTCGCGTAGCGCATTGATGGCGTCCTTCAGCGCATCCTCCGCCGTCGGCCCGCCGCCATAGCACCCAGGAAAATCCGGAATGCGAACGCCCCACACGTCCTCAGCGCCATCGAGAATGCCAACATACTGTGCCACGGCTGCCGCTCCTAGGCCCAGCCCGCAAGCTTAGCGATATCGCGTGCGACGCCGGGCGATTGCTCTCTATGACGCGGAACCACAATCAGGACGCCAGGCTTCGCGTGATGCTCGAACTTGTCGTGCTTCCCGCCAGGCAATTTGGTCCACCCGTCACGCAACAGGCGGGCCGTGATCTTTCGGGTGTTGGTCTCAGGTGACGCCATCGGGCGCGCCAATCTGATACGCAAATATATGTGTATCGATCGCAGACTTCAAGGACTGAAGACCTCTCCCGCTTGCCGCTTGCGAGGAGAGGGAACGGGGCGGCGTCCGCCTCACCTCGCCTGCTCGGCCAGCCGCCGGTCGTACTCCAGCACCGCCTGCAGCAGCACCTGGGCGCCGGCTCCGCACTGCTCCTGGGTGGAAAATTCCGCCTCGTTGTGGCTCACGCCGCCTTGGCAGGGCACGAAGACCATGGCCGTCGGCGCCACGCGGGACACGTAGGCAGCATCGTGGCCGGCGCCCGAGACCATGTCCCGCACCTTGAGGCCACAGGCTTCGGCAGCGCCCCGCACCGCGGCCACACACTGTGGGTCGAAGACCACGGGCGGCTGGTCCCAGATCCTCGTCGAGGCCACCGACAGCCCCAGCGGCTCGCAGGCGGCGCCGAGCGCCGCGTCGAGCTCCGCGCCCATCGCCTCCAGCACCACCGCCTCCGGGTGGCGCAGATCGACGGTGAGGAACACCTCACCCGGCACCACGTTGGGGGAGTTGGGCTTCACCCGCATCGACCCCACCGTGGCCACCGCGAGTGGAGCGTGGGCGCGGGCGATCGCCTCCACCTTCTCGACCAGTCGCGCGGCACCGAGCAGGGCATTCTTGCGCAGATGCATGGGGGTGGCGCCGGTGTGGGCCTCCTGGCCTGTCACCGTAACCTCGAACCAGCGCATGCCCTGGACGCCCGTCACCGCGCCGATGTCGAGCCCTTCCGCTTCCAGGATCGGCCCCTGCTCGATGTGCAGCTCAAAGAACGCCGAGAGAGGATGCTGCCCACACACCTCGCCGCCCCGCTCGCCGATGGCCTCCAGCGCCGCCCCGAAGCTCACGCCCTCGGTGTCCGTGCGCTCGCAGGCCCAGTCGCGGGCGAACACCCCGGCGAACACGCCGGACGCCAGCATCGGCGGGGAGAAGCGCGCGCCCTCCTCGTTGGTCCAGTTGACAAGCTCGATGGGCGCGAAGGTCTCGTAGCCCGCGGCATCGAGCGTCCGCAGCACCTCCAGCGCCGCCAGCACCCCAAGGTTGCCGTCGAACTTGCCGCCGGTGGGCTGCGTGTCCATGTGGCTGCCGATGCCGATCGGCGGCACATCCGCCCGCCGGCCCGGCCGGCGCGCGAACATCACGCCCATGTCGTCTCGGGTCACGGTGCACCCGGCCGCCTCGGCCTGGGCCTGAAGCCAGGCGCGCACCTTGCGGTCGTGGTCGGTGAGGGTGAGCCGGCAGATGCCGCCCTTGACCGTCCCACCGATCGCGGCGGTGGTCATCAGGGTGTCCCACAGCCGCACCGGATCGGCTCTCAGGTTGTGCATGCGTGGCGGTCTCCTTCGGGCACTTGACAGGTCAGGCTCCATCCTGCTGCGGTCCGGCCAAGGTTAACAAGGCCCCGGTAGGCCGATCAGGGGGATTGGGGAATTAGGGAGTGGGGAATGGGGACTGCAGGCTGCGGCATCCGTCTCCACTCCCTATTCGCCATTCCCCATTCCCGGTGGCCAACGGCTGGCGAAAGGAGACGCGCCCATGAAGCTGATGATGTTCGAGAAATCCGGCGGCCCCGCGCTCGGTTCGACTCTGGGCCTGGTGGAGGGCGACAGCGTGATCGACCTCGCCGCCGCCGACGCCTCTCTGCCGAAGGACCTCGCCAGCCTGATCGCCGCCGGCCCCTCGGCCCTCGCCGGCGTCAAAGCCGCAGCGGGCAAGGCACCGGCATCCGCGAAGCTGCCGCTCAAGTCGGTGAAGGCGGCGCTCCCCATCGCGCGGCCGCCTAAGTTCATCTGCGTCGGCCTCAACTACGCGCTGCACGCCAAGGAAGGCGGGCACCCGATCCCAACGTACCCGTCGTTCTTCATGCGGGTGCCGACCTCGCTCAACGCCGCGGGCACCCCCGTGGTCCGGCCCAAAGTCTCCATCCAGCTCGACTACGAGTGCGAGCTCACCATCGTCATCGGCAAGGGCGGCCGGCACATCCCCGAGGCCAAGGCGCTGGACCACGTGTTCGGCTACACGCTCTTCAACGACGTGTCGGTGCGCGATTTCCAGCGCAAGACCACCCAGTGGACGGCGGGCAAGAACTTCGACGCCACCGGGCCGCTCGGCCCCTGGATCGTCACCGCCGACGAGCTGCCGCCCGGCGCCTCGGGCCTGCGCATCTGCACGCGGGTCAACGGCGAGACCATGCAGGATTCCAACACCTCCGACATGATCTTCTCCACCGCCAACGTCGTCGCCACCTTGTCGGAGTTCATGACGCTGGAGCCCGGCGACCTGATCGCCACCGGCACGCCTTCCGGCGTGGCGCACGCGCGCAAGCCCCCCGCCTGGATGAAGGCCGGCGACACCGTGGAGGTGGAGGTGGAGGGCATCGGCGTCCTCTCCAACCCCATCGTGGACGAGACGTAGCTGCGCTGGTCTCAGACCCTCCGGAACCCTGGAGGGTCTAATGCCCCGTGTTTTGCCGCCGCACAGGCACCGTCACCTATCCTTCCGCGGCGATCTTCTCCCGCGCTGCGCTGGCGAGGAAGGCGGAGCGGGTAAGGCCGTGCGCCGCGGCGGCCTCGTCGATGGCCGCCAGCAACCCGGCATCGAGCGAAAGATTGGCCTTCACGGGTCGGCCGGTTTCCATCACCAGGGGGACAACGGCCAGAACACCGCCCTCGGCAAGATCGTGCGCTACTCCTGGGTCCTTGCGGATCGCTTCAATGCTACGCGGCTTCGGCAGACCCTCCTTGCTGTTAACGGCATCCTCAGCCCAAAGCTGCAGAGCCTCCTGGGCGTTGCTGAGCAGATCGGCGATGGTCTCGCCCATGGACGTGCAGCCCGGCATGTCGGGCACATACATGCCGTAGGCACCGGGCTTGCCGTCGACCACCACGACATAGCGGGTTGCGGGCTTTGCTCTGGAGCGAGAGGTCATCGTCTTCATCTTCATATCCATCCGGCGGATTTGGCGATCTCGCGAGCCACAAAGGGCGACACCTCGCGGTGTCGAGGGACGACTGCGCGCCCACTCTTCCTGGGGTGCCTGAATACCTCGTGCCGCTTGCCTCCCATGCTCACCCAGCCTTCGCGCTCGAGCCGAGCCACGATCTTGCGGGTGTTGGTCTCAAGAGCCGGCATGCGCCAATATAGGCGCACCCATCGCCTGCATCAAGTGGCCCGCGCCCGCTGCAGGCCCGCGGCGACAGCAAACACGATCAGTCCCAGGAAGACGTTGTAGCCGACGCGCAGGCCGAGGCCGGAGAGGCCGGGCACGAACTCGCCCACGTCGATCCCGACCAGCGGCTTGAGCACCGCGCCGAGGATGGCCGGGAACACCAGGAACAGGCCGGCGATGGTGAACAGCGCCGTCTCCAGCACGGTGCTCTTCTTCAGGAACCAGCCCTGGGCGGCGAAGGCCAGCATGGCGATGCCGGCGGCGGTCTCGAAGAAGACCTCGACGATGTCGAGCCAGCCGCCCTCCTTCGGCACCTTGAGCAGCAGGCCCACGCCTTGCGGATCGAGCACGAACACGAACGGCACCAGGAAGGCCGGCATCGTGTACTTCCACGACTGCAGCGTCGTGATGTAGGGGTTGCCGCCGGTGATGGCCGCCGCCGCGAACGGCGACAGGGCCGTCGGCGGCGACACCTCGGACAGCACCGCGTAGTAGAAGATGAACATGTGCGCGGCGAAATCCGGCACGCCGAGCTTGATCAGCGCCGGCGCGGCGATCACGGCGCACATGATGTAGGAGGCGGTGACCGGCACGGCGAGGCCGACGATCCACACGATGGCGGCCGTGAAGATCGAGGTGAGCAGCAGGCTGCCCTGGGCGTAGCCGATGATGATGTCGGCGAAGCGCTGGGCGAGGCCCGTCAGCGTCACCACGCCGACGATGATGCCCGCGGTTGCGCAAGTGGCGGCGACGTTGAGCACCCCGGTGGTGCCTTCCTTGAGCGCGGTGGCGAACCGCTCCGACACCGGCACAAGGCGGGGCGCGGCGAGGCCGATCGCAGCCACCGCGGCGGCGGGCACGAAGATCAGCAGCCAGCCGTAGTCGGCGAAGACATCGAAATGCACGCCCATCATCTGGGCCATCCCCAGCGCCAGCGCGATGAGCATCGGCACGGCCGCCCACCAGGGCGCGATGGTGGTATCGGAACGCAGCGAGCTGCTCACGATGGCGAGCACGGTGGCCCAGAACACCGCCAGCACCGGCGAGAACCCGAGCAGCATGAAGGCGATGATGGAGACGAGCGAGCCGAAGTGGAACCAGTAGGTCTTGGTGATGCGCCACAGCTCGCCCTTGGCCACCAGAACCTCGCTGGCGCCGCCCTGCTTGCGCGCGTCCACCTCCACCATCACCAGGATGGCGAAGTAGTAGAGCACGGTGGGGATCGTCGCCATGACGATCACGTCGAAATAGGAGATCTTGAGGAACTCGGCGATCAGGAACGCCGCGGCGCCGAGCACCGGCGGCGAGATGATGGCGCCGAGGCCGCCGGCGGCGAGCAGGCCGCCCGCGGCGTTCTTCTCGTAGCCGGCCTTGGCGAGCAGCGGATAGGCGACGGTGCCGATGGTGACGGTGGTGGCGACGCCCGAGCCCGAGGGCCCGCCCATCAGGAACGAGGAGAGCACCACCGCCCGCCCCGCGGAGTTGCGCCGCCCGCCCATGGCCGCGAACGAGAAGTCGATGAAGAACCGCCCGGCGCCGGACTGCTGCAGCACCGCTCCGAACACGGTGAACAGGATGATGAGGCTGGAGGCCACGTCCACCGTGGTGCCGAAGATGCCTTCGAGCGTCATGTAAAGGTGCGCCACCAGGTCCTCGACCGCGTAGCCCCGGTGCGTCCAGGGATGCGGCAGGTGATTGCCGAACAGCGCGTAGAGAAGGAAGGCGATCGACACGCCCGGCATGATCCAGCCGGTGGCGCGGCGCGCGCCTTCGAGCAGCAGCACGATGAAGACGGCGCCGACGATCCAGTCGACCTGGGTCGGCATGGTGGCCCTGTCGCCGAAGTAGGCACCCTGGGAGAGCACGTAGATCATGGTGCCCGCCGCCGCCGCCGCCAGCAGATAGTCCCACCAGCGGATGCGGTCGCGGAAACGCCGGGCCATGGGGAACAGCAGGAAGCACAGAACCAGCACCATGCCCACGTGCGTCGGCCGCAGCACATGCGCCGGCACGATCTCGTAGGCCGCATAGAGGTGGAACAGGGAGACCGCCACCGCGAACGCAGCGATGGCGAGGCCGATCCAGCCGGACAGCCGGTTGAATGCCCCTTCCTCCTCCTCGATGTACCGCTCCAGCTGCTCCTGCGCGTCCTTGCTCAGCGCGGCGGGGTTGGCCGAGATGGCATCGGCCTTCAGCGGACTGGGCTCCACGCGCGCTTCTCCCTTGAGGCTCCGGCCCTTGGCGGCCGTTGGCGTCTCCATGCCCCGCCATGCTACACGAGCCCGCGCGCACCGGTCACCCCGCCCCGCGGCCGATGGCAAAACGCCGCGCCGCGGAGGTGTCCGACCCTCTGGGTCTGACACCGTGGCTCCAATTCCGGTCGTGCAAGGGAGTCAGACCCGGAGGGTCTGACACCAGCCCCGAGGAGACGACCGATGTCCCATCCAGCCTTGCCGGATCGCGCCCGCGTCGTGGTGATCGGCGGTGGCGTTATCGGCACCTCGGTGGCCTATCACCTGGCCCACCTGGGCTGGAAGGACGTGGTCCTGCTGGAACGCGACCGGCTCACCTGCGGCACCACCTGGCACGCCGCCGGCCTGATGGTGACGTTCGGCTCCACGTCGGAGACCTCCACGGAGCTGCGCAAGTACACCCGCGACCTCTATCGCCGCCTGGAGGCCGAGACCGGCCAGGCCACCGGCTTCATGCCCGTAGGCTTCATCGAGGTCGCCGCCGACTCCGACCGGCTGGAGGAGTACCGCCGCGTGGCCGCCTTCAACCGCATCTGCGGGGTGGACGTGGAGGAGATCTCGCCTTCCGAGGTGCGGCGGCTGTTCCCCCTGGCGAAGGTGGACGACATCCTGGCCGGCTTCTACGTCAAGGGCGATGGCCGCGTGAACCCGGTGGACGCCGCCATGGCGCTCGCCAAGGGCGCCACCCTCGCGGGCGCCCGCATCGTCGAGGGCGTGGCGGCCACGGGCATCCTGCAGAGGAACGGCCGCGCCATCGGCGTGCGCACCGCGCAGGGCGACATCGCGGCGGAGTATGTGGTCAACTGCACGGGCATGTGGGCCCGGCAGCTGGGCGAACAGATCGGCGTCGCCATCCCCAACCAGGCGGCCGAGCACTACTACCTCATCACCGAGACAATCCCCGACCTGCCGCCGGGCCTGCCCGTGCTGGAGGACCCGGCGTCCCATGCCTACTACCGCGAGGAGAGCGGCGGCCTGCTGGTCGGCCTGTTCGAGCCCGAATGCGCGCCGTGGAAGGTG
>DATMZP010000467.1:0-11692 GCA_035573595.1 Hyphomicrobiaceae bacterium | reverse complement strand
CAGGCCTTCCGAAGATTGTGACGTTTCGGGGTTGGTTGTTGACCGAAGCGGCCAACGACGTGCGCCAGCTAAAGAAGCTAGGCGTGTCCAGGACAAAGGGTTGAGACGTGAGGCGATACGGTTTGAAATTCAGTAGACGAGGGATGTTGGCGGGGCTGGGAGCCGCAACGCTGTTTCCAAGTTGTGCCCTCTCCGCCCCACCGCACAAGCTGAAGGTGGGAGAATTCGAGATCACCGTCTTGAGCGACGGGTATCTCACGGTTCCGACACGCTTTCTAGCGCGCAACGCTAGTGAGGCCGAGATCGTGTCGGCCATCGGGGTCGGGACCGCCGCGATCACCCCGCCTTGCAATGTCACGCTGGTGCGCACCCCGACGGAGACGATCCTCGTCGATGTAGGTTCCGGGTCACATTTTATGCCCGGTGCCGGCAAGCTTGCCGAGAATATGGAAGCGGCCGGCATTGACCGGCATTCCATCAGCAAGGTCGTCTTCACACACGCGCACCCCGATCATCTCTGGGGTGTCCTCGATGACTTCGACGACACGCCGATGTTTCCCGGTGCCTCCTATCTGATCTCCTCCGCCGAGCTGAACTTCTGGTTGGCTCGGGACGCAACCTCGCGTCTCCCCGAGGACCGGCAGAATTTTGCCGCCGGCGCGAGACGAAATCTGGAAATGATCAAAGACAAGCTACAAACCATTGAACCGGGGCAGGAGATTGCAGCGGGCATGCGTGTGCTCGACGCGTCCGGCCATACGGCTGGCCACATGTGCGTCGAGCTTTTTTCAGGACGCGAGGGGGCCGTGGTTCTCGGCGACGCCCTCACCCACCCCATAATCTCCTTTGCGCATCCCGACTGGATGCCGGCCGCCGACCATCATGATCCACTGCGTGCCGCGGCGGTGCGCAAAGCATTGCTCGACAGGCTCGCAACCGATCGTGAGCGCGTCATCGGCTTCCATCTGCCCTTCCCCGGGATCGGCTTTGTTGAGCGCGATGGATCGTCCTACCGCTTCGTCCCTGCGTAGCTTTTGTCGGCAAGGACACGCAAGCGACGCTCATCATCGGCAGCCTCGGCCAGCAGCCAATCCCGAAGCGTGGCGACTTTGGGATCGCGGGACGCCAGTTTCGGGTAGACGATCCAATAGGTGTTATCGAGCGGGAGCGCCACATCGATTGGCACGACGAGGCGGCCATGCAGCAGGTCCCATGCCGCAAGCGTCGTGCGGGCAAGTGCAACCCCCTGTCCATCGACGGCTGCATCAATGAGCATGCTGGCTTGGTTCAGAACTGGTCCGCGTCGAGCAGATGCTGAAATGCCGGCAGCTTCGAACCATTTCGACCAGGTGGTCCAGCCGTCCAGGCGGAGCAGCGGAAGCTTCAGGAGATCGGCCGCTTGCGTGATGCGAAAGCGGCCAGAGACGAGTTTTGGGCTGCAAACCGGCACAAGCCGTTCCGGACAGAGCGCAACGGCATCGAGACCCGCCCAATACCCATCGCCATGGCGGACCGCAAGGTCCACGTGGTTCGCAATGAGGTCCCCGTGCTTGGTCGTTGTCGAGACGCGGAGGTCGACCTCCGGGTAGGCCGCAGCAAAGCGTCCCAGCCGGTGCACGAGCCACTTGGCACCGAAATCCGGTGAGGTGCTGATGGTCAAAATGCTCGACGGCCTGTCTTGAAGCAAACGGTCCGTTCCCACGGCAATCCGCTCCAGCGCATCACGGACGACAGCCAGGTATTCCTTGCCGCCGCTGGTGATGACGAGCCGCTTGCCGTCGCGAGCAAACAGCTTAAGGCCGAGCATCGCCTCAAGCGATTTCACCTGCTGGCTTACAGCTGCCTGGCTGACGCCGAGTTCTTCTGCGGCTCGTGTGAAGTTCTCGTTGCGCGCCGCTGCCTCAAAGGCTCTGAGAGCGTTCAGGGGTGGCAGACGGCGTGGCATCGGCAGGACCTTGGATGTGTCGCGATGATACCGCCGGGCGCTGCCGACCAACAACAGGAGCATGGTCCCCTGCCCATGAGAAAATCTTGGATCACCCCAAGAAACGATGCTTTGCGCGCTGGCACCGTGAGGGACTATCTCGAACCCTACGTCGCGCATTGACGCGCGGTCGGGTTCTTGAAGCAGCCGCCCGACACTCAGGAACTGTCCGTACCAAGTGCTGCCTCCACCCTCATGCGGGAGGAGCGCTCATGAGCGCCCAAACCATCACGCTTGCGCCATCGTCGGCCGCAGCCAACCCATCCAAGGCCGCCATCGCGGCTCGCACGAAGCTCATGCTGGAAGGTCCGATCCTGCCCACGTTGCTGCGGCTCTCGGCACCGAACGTGCTCAATCTGCTCGCCATCGCCGGGATGATCACCTTCGACGGCCTCTTCATGGGACGGCTCGGGGCAGATGCGCTTGCAGGCGTCTCGCTGGCCTTTCCGTTCGTCATGCTCATCCAGCACACCGCGGCCAGCGGCATGGGCGGCGGCGTTTCCTCCGCCATCGCCAGGGCGCTAGGCGCCGGCAAGCGCGACGTGGCCAATGCGTTGGTCTTGCACACTCTCGTTCTGGCGCTCGCCCTGGCGGCCCTGTTCTCAACGATCTTACTCCTTGCTGCGCCCACGCTCTTCCGTTGGATGGGCGGTCACGGGGCCATGCTCACCGCCGCGATGAACTACGCCAACGTCGCTTTCAGCGCCGCCGTCTCGATTTGCATGCTGAACCTGCTTGGGAGCGCCGTGCGCGGTACGGGCAACATGGCGTTGCCTGCCGCCGTCATCGTCGTCAGCGTGCTCGGGCACATCCTGATTTCTCCTTTGCTGATTTTCGGTTGGGGGCCATTCCCGGCGCTTGGCCCTGCGGGTGCCGGATGGGGCCCGATCGCCTCGTTCGGCGCCGGCAGCCTTGTGCTGCTCGCCTATCTTCTCTCACGTCGGTCGCTGGTCACGTTGACCTTTCGCGGCGCCACTCTGCGCTGGCCTCTCTTTGCCGACATCCTCAAGGTCGGCGTGCCCGGGCTGATCAACGTGATGATCACCAATCTCTCGGTGGTCCTGCTGACCGGCATTGCGGGCCACCTGGGCAAGGAAACCGCGATCGGCTACGCGCTCGGAGCTCGACTTGAATATGTTCTGATCCCCCTGGCTTTCGGGTTCGGCACGTCCATCGTTGCGATGGTGGGGACCAACTGGGGCGCCAGACAATATCGGCGCGCGAGAGAGATCGCCTGGACCGGAGCCGGCACCATCGCGGCCACTTGCGCGGCGATCGGTGTCTTCTTCGCAATCTTCCCAACGCTGTGGCTGGGCCTCTTCAGCGATGCTGATGACATCATCGGCCTCGGCACGTCGTACCTCCAAGTCGTAGGGCCGATCTACAGCCTTTATGGCCTCGGCATGGGGCTCTACTTCGCGACCAGGGCTTCGGCAACGCTCTGTGGACCGTGGCGGCCAACGCCCTGCGCCTCCTGATCAGCAGTGCCTGCGCGCTGATCGCCGTCTACTGGCTCGGCTATGGCGCTCTCGGCTTCTTCGTGTCGATCGCGGTGGGTTTCTGCGCCTACGCCGCCCTGACATTGGTCGCTGCTCTCCGCATCCAAGATCCGCTTCCAGCGCAAGCCACTTAGCCACACACCCCGCCTCCGGAGGACAACCCAATGCGTGCTGCGCTCATTCCTGCACTGACAGCGGTTCCACTCATCCTCATGAGCGCCACCCAAGGTTGGTCGCAGCCCATATGTAGGCCCACGCTCGCCTTCACCGAGGCGCACTACGCACCGACGAAGCTGCCGAAGCTGGAGCGGAAATGGACGGTCGCGTTTACGGTGGACGCTTCTCCATGCGCGACGAGTTCCGGCAGCTTCTCCATTCTGTTCACGGTGTGGAATGAGAATGCGCCCGACATCGAGTATGTCGAGACCCTCCAATGGGTTCCGAACCTGAACGTCATCTCGAAGGAATTCTGGGCTGATGAGGCGGTTGGGGCATACAGGCTCAATGACATCGCCCCATGTACATGCTCAAGTTCCAAGAAATAGTCCGCTTCCTATTGCGAAGCAGAAGTCTGGTCCGCGTCAGAGATGACGAAAACTTGGGGTCAAATCTGAGACCTGGTCACGAGTCCCTCAGCCTCTTCCCGGCAGGCCGCGACCCCGATCGAGCGTCCAGGTGACCCGGTTCGGGCCGATCATCCCCATGACGACACGCCCCTTGAAGGGTTCAAGCGCAGGTCGCCAAGGGGCCAGGGTGAACGTGTCCTGGCGCCGAATGACAGCGAGCTTGCCGGTTGGCGTGGTGATGGATCGCTCGTAGACACCGGCAATTTGCCGGCCGGGCTCAGCGGGCAGGTAGGACGCGTTGAGACGGCGCGACAGGTCATCCGCCAAGCTTTGAGTCTCGGCTTGCCGGAGCAGCCGCATCATGTCGGGCTTTAGCGCCACGTCGCCGGCAGGACCGACCTCGGCGAGCTGGCGCGCGACCAGCCAGCGCCCCCGGGTGGCGAGGGCGGTGTCGACCTCGGCTGCAAATCCCCGCGCTGTAGTGTCGGGACGCCACCTGGAGAGGATCGCCTGGTCGAGCCAGGCCGGTCCCTCATAGGCCGCATGGCGTTCGAACTCGACGGGCGAGAGGACCTGCAGCTTGGGATGGGAGGACGGCCTGACCTGGAGGCTGTCGCCGCCGATCGCCACGAGCATGCCTCGGGCGGGCACTTCACCGGCCTGGAGCCGCCCGAGCTCGGCGTAGTGCACCCTCGCCGGTGTCCCTGGAGGGGGACGCCTTGCCACGGCATCGAGCACCGCGGTCCCCGGACCAGGCCGTCATGACCGCGGCCGCACTCAGGGCGGAGCAGGACTTGCGCAACCGGATGGCCGAGACCGAAGCCGACGCCTATGGCCTCGCGCGCGACAAGCAGATGACGGTGCACCAGCTGACGCCGGACGAGGTGGCCGAATGGAGAGCCTGTAGCGCCGGCATGATGGAGGATTTCATGAGTACGTCGGGTGAGATCGGGCGACGGCTGATGGCGGCCTACGGAAAGCTGCGGACCGATCCGTGCTGCACGGCCGGTCCCCAGGGCAACTTCTCCTACCGCTGACTGCCGACACCTCGCTTCATCCAACCAGAGCGGATGCCCTACGGGATCAGCACGGCGGAGCCGGCGAAGGTCCGGCTCTCCAGATCCCGGTGCGCCTGGGCGGCGTCGCGGAGAGGGCAGGTGCGGCCGATCTTGATCCTCAGTGTCCCGCCGGCGACGAGGCCGAACAGCTCGGCCGCCGCGGCGTGGAGCGCGCCGGGCTCCTTGAGGTAGTGGCTCAAGCCCGGCCGGGACACGGAGAGCCCGCCCCTCCTGGCAAGGTCGAGCAGGTCGAGCGGCGGCACATGGCCGGAGGCGTTGCCGTAGTTGACGGCCATGCCGAAGGGGCGCAGGCAGTCGAGCGAGGCCATGAAGGTGTCCTTGCCGACCCCGTCGAGCACCGCGTCTACGCCCTCCGGCGCGATCTTCCTCACGGCCGCCACGAAGCCGGTCTCGCGGTAGAGGACGGTGTGGCGGCAGCCGTGGGCGGCGGCGACCTGGGCCTTTTCCTGCGAGCCGACGGTGCCGATCACCGTGGCGCCCAGGTGGCTTGCCCACTGCGCCAGGATGAGGCCGACCCCGCTCGCCGCCGCGTGGATCAACACCGCCTTCCCCGGCCTGGGGTGCCAGACCCGGTTGACGATGAGGGAGGCGGTGAGGCCCTTCACCATCATGGCGGCGGCCTGCCGGTCCGAGATTCCGGGCGGGATCGGCACCAGCCGTCCCGCCGGCATGTTCCGCTGCTCGGCGTAGGCGCCGGTGCTCTGGTAGAAGGCGGCGTTGACACCCGCGTAAGTCACCCGGTCGCCCGGCCCAACCTCGGTGACGCCCGGCCCGACGCTCTCCACCACCCCGGCCGCTTCGTTACCCAGGATCAGGGGCATGGGGGCCGGGTCCGCGGTATAGAACCCGCCGCGCCGCTGGTTGATGTCGGAGAAGTTCACCGCGATGGCCGTGTGGCGGATGCGCGCCTCCCCCGCCGCCGGGGCGGGGAGATCCACCTCCTCCCAGCGCATGACCTCGGGGCCACCGTGAGCGTGGATGCGGATGGCTTTCATGGGCGTGCGTGTCCGCCTGTGCGGGGTGGCGATCAGAACACTCCCGGCAGAACGAGGCGGATCAGGCTGATCGTGAAGTTGTCGCCTGCGAGGGCGTAGAGCGCCGCCTCGAGGGCCACGACCAGGCCAAGCGCCGGCAGGAACCCCTGAAAGCGCATCGTGAAGAGATAGCCGAGCATCATCGAGAGGATGTCGCCAACCGAGTTGACGATGGTGTCGCCGGCATAGCCGGCGTAGGCGCGGCTCTGGCGATACCGGTCGATAATGAAGCTCGAGTTCTCGAAGATCTCCCACACCGCCTCGATCCCGACCGCAAGCACGAAAAGCAGGCCCGCCGGCAGCGTCCACTTGAGGCCCTTCTTGAAGATCAGCCACAGCAGCAGGAAGTAGACAGGCCCGTGCACGACATGCGTGAACGAGTAGACGTCGGTGAAGTGCTGCGACTGCCCCGGTCCGCTGCGTATGCCGTACCAGAGCTGGGTGCCGCCCTTGGGGAAGGGCATTCGCCCCATGGCGTAGAGAGCCGCGACGGCGACCACAACGATCAAGGCGGCGAGTGCCGACCAGAGCAACCACCCGCTCCAGCCCGTATCGCGCGTGCTGCTGGCGTTCTGAGGTGTAGGCATCAAGTCCCTCCCATCTCGATATGAATGCACCTATCAATGCGACCCGCCCGCCCCGCTCCAATTGGGTGTCGCCACCCTGGCTCCAACGCCAGTGCGGAATGGTGTCAGACCCAGAGGGTCTGACACCTACGTCCGGTCCAGCGCGTCTGCCACGCCCTCGAACAACTCTTCCACCGTGAAGGCGCGCGGGATGATCTGCTGCTCGACCGAGTACTGCACCATCAGCTCCATCGGCTTGCGGTTGGCCTCGACGCCGTAGGGGAAGAAGTCGATGCCGTCGGCGGGAGGCGGGGCGAGCGCCTTGCTCGCCTGCAGCAGGCGGTAGGTCTCGGCCACCACGTCGGGGCGGGCGTCGGCCAGCGCCTTGGAGACCACGAAGTAGTGGTTCACCGGCACGGTGCCGTATTTGGCCACCCAGGCCCTGGCCTGCTCGTTGGGGCCTGGGAACAGGTGGCGGATGTGGGGGTGATCCTTGGTGAGGTCGCCGGCAGGGATGGCGGCGTCCACGTCGCCGTCGATCAGCATCCGGTCGAGCGGCTTGGCGCCGGGGGCGGGGCGCTCGACGATCGCCGGGTCGTGGTATTCGGCGAGGTGGGCGTCGTCGGTGCACACCCAGCGCAGGCGGGAAAGATCGACACCGTGCTCGTGCTCGAGGATGCCGCGCACCCAGATGCCCGTGGTCTGGGTGTAGCTGCGCACGGCGATGCGGCGGCCTTCCAGGTCCTTAGGTTTCAGCTCGCTCTTCGCGGCGTTGTAGACGATGGTGTGGTGCTGGAAGCGCGCCATCACCACGGCGGGCAGCAGGACCAGCGGCTTGCCGTAGACCTTGGCCTGCAGGAAGCTGCCGATGGCGAGCTCGCCGGCGTCAAAGGCGCCCTCGCGGATCATTGGCTTGAAGCCCTGGTTGGCCGGCTTAGGCCCGCAGAAGTCGAGCTCGACGAGGTCGGAGCGGACCTTGCCCTCCTTGAGGGCACGCACCACGGGGTAGTCCGCGAGATTGGTCTTGAGGCGGACCTTGCCGGTGGCGGGATATGCGCTGGTCATGATGCGGTACCTCGCCTGAGGTGTAGGGTGCAATAAGGCGAAGCCGCATTGCACCGATTATCGCTTACCCCGGCCGACGCCGCCTGCGGCGAGGCTGGCTCGGTGCAATACGGGCTGACGCCCTATTGCACCCTACCTGCCGGCTACGATCTTCCCGCGAGCTGCCTTGCCTTGTCGAGGTGGCCGTAGCTGCGCACGGGGGCGCACATCAGGAAGCGATAGCCTTCCTTGAGGATACGCTCGGCGTTGCCTGCCTCCACGTGCGGGTGGCCCACGACCACGTTGTTGGCCTTGCAGGTGGCGACCACGTGCGCCATGGCCTCCAGCACCTTGGGGTGCTCGTACTGGCGCGGGAAGCCGAGCTCTTGTGACAGATCGCCCTCGCCGATCAGGATGGCGCCGATGCCCGGCACCTTCTTGAGCATGTCGTCGAGGTTCTCGATTCCCTTCATGTCCTCGATCTGCAGGATGACGAGGATCTCGCCCTTGGGGTCGAGCGGCCAGACGTCGGCGCGGGCGTAGTATTCCGGCTGGGTGAGGCCCCAGTAGCGTACCGCCCCCGTCGGGCCGTCGCCGCGGATGCCGGCGGGCTCGTATCGCTCCGCCGTCTGGAGGCGCGGATAGCGGCAGGCGGCAACCGCGTTGTAGGCCTCGTCCACCGTCGAGATGTGCGGGAAGACGATGCCGTAGCAGCCGAGGTCGAGGGCCTGCTTGGCGTGCCACTGGCCCCTCTCGACGCCGTTGGGCGGCACGCGCACCAGCGGCGTCACCGCCGGGGCGAGCGAGCCGCCCAGCGCGATCTGGCGGCGGTTGAGCAGGAACTGAAGCCCCTCGCGCAGCGCGCGGGCGTCCCAGGGATTGTGCTCCATCTCGAAGACCACGGCGTCGTATTTCGACGTGCCCATGGCGAGGGCAGCATCGATCTCGGCCGGCGAGAAGGCGGCGAACGCCGCCTGGCCCTGCTCCAGGGCGCGGATGATGCCGTTGAGGCGTGGCAGCTCGGTCATTGCGGTCAAACCCTTCTGGGCTTCCTAAGGAATGGCGAATGGCGAAATGGCGAGTGGCGAATGGTAAGTCGAGCGCTACGGAGCGGCTGTGCCTCCATTCGCCATTCCCCATTCGCCATTCGCGCTACTTCCGCTGCTTCTTCAATTGGGCATCGAGGCGCCCGAACACGCGGCGCGCATTGCCCTCGAAGATGCGCGCCTTGTCGTCGGCGCCGACGGAGAGCGCATCGACGTAGCGCTTGGTGTCATCGTAGTTGTGCCCTGTCCTGGGGTCGACGCCCCGCACCGCGCCCACCATCTCGGAGGCGAACAGGATGTTCTCGATCGGGATGACCTTGGTGAGCAGGTCGATGCCGGGCTGGTGGTAGACGCAGGTGTCGAAGAACACGTTCTTGAGAACGTGCTCCTCCAGTGGCGGGCGCTTCATGTCCTGCGCCAGACCGCGGTAGCGGCCCCAGTGGTAGGGCACCGCGCCGCCGCCGTGCGGGATGATGAACTTGAGGGTGGGGAAGTCCTTGAACAGGTCCGCCGTGATGAACTGCATGAAGGCGGTGGTGTCGCCGTTGATGTAGTGGGCGCCGGTGGCGTGGAAGTTGGGGTTGCAGGAGGAGGACACGTGCACCATGGCCGGCACGTTGAGCTCCACCATTTTCTCGTAGATCGGATACCAGTAGCGGTCGGTGAGGGGAGGGTCCTTCCACCAGCCGCCGGACGGGTCCGGGTTCAGGTTGCAGCCGATGAAGCCCAGCTCGTTCACGCACCGCTCCAGCTCGGCGACGCAGTTCTTCGGCGACACGCCCGGCACCTGCGGCAGCTGACACACGGCCACGAAGTTGTCGGGGTAGAGCTGCACTGCCTTGTGGATCAGGCCGTTGCAGATGCGCGCCCATTGCACCGCCGTGGCCTCGTCGCCGAAGTGGTGCGCCATGCCGGCGGCGCGCGGGGAGAAGATGGTGAGGTCGGTGCCGCGCTCGCGCTGCAATTTGAGCTGCGCGCCCTCCAGGCTCTCGCGGATCTGGTCGTCGCTGATGCCGAGGTCCTTGTCGGCGGGACGCCGGGTGGAATCTGTCAGCGCCGCGAGCTGGCGGTCGCGGAAGATCTGCAGCTCCTTGGGGGCCGTGGTGTAGTGGCCGTGGCAGTCGATGATCATCGGCGGTTCCCCTGTGGCAAGGGGTCAGACCCTGCGGGTCTGACCCCATACTCCAACGCGCTCTATCGCAGTTTTATATTGTTCCGGACCAACATCAAGGTTGTGCCAAGGGGTCAGACCCTGCGGGCTACGGGATTCACACATCTGCTCCGTAGACCGCAAGATCGGACGTTGCGATAACAAAGCCTGAGATCATGGCCGCGAGCTGGCGCCAGCCGATGGCCATGGTCTTGGGGCCGGGCTTTTTATAGTAGCAGTTCCAGCCGCCGAGGCGGGCCGCGATCCAGCTGAGCCAGCCCAGAGTGCCCTTCGCGTGCGGGTTTTGCTGGCGTTTCGTCTTGCCTTCCAGCGTCTTGCCGATGGCGGCGGCCGGCTCGATCAGCTTCGCATCGATCACATCGGTGGCCGGGCGGTCGCTGCCGTCGCGGGCATCGACAAGCTGAAGAATGCGCACCGCCGCGGTAAGCCCAAGGGCGGCCAGCTTGAACAGGCGGTCGGCCGCCTCCACTTGGCTCTCCTCCAGGGCGAGCCCGTCGCTCTTCAAGGCGCGGAACACCTGCTCGATGCGCCAGCGCAGGCGATAGAGCCGTACCACCTCCGCCGCCGCCTCCCGCGTGGCCGTCGGCAGCGTCGTCAAGAGCCGCCAATGCACGGCCTTGACGCCCGCCGGCGGGGCGATCTCGCGCACCTCCACAAGGCCGATCTCGATCTCGTCCGGATCGGATGTCGCTATCCTGCTCTCCGGCTTGGCGAGCCGGACGCGGCTGGCACGCAGGGCAACGCGAGCCCTGCGCGGCTTGTCGCCGGGGCCGCGCGGCGGCACCACGATCTCGCTGACCCCGAGGTCTGGCCAGGCGTCGGCCGCATCGAACAGCCTGCCGCCGGCCGGCATCTTGCGGTTGTGACGCGCCCGGATCACCAGGTCGTCGCCTTCGGGCACACGGGCCAGCAGAGGATAGAAATCGCCTTCCCGATCCGTGATATGGATGCGCTTGGTTGCCGCCCGCAGCAGGCGCAAGTGGGCCTGCTTCATGGCTGTGATCCAGCGCATGGTCTCCTTCTCCTCCACCGTGCAGGCTTGGCGCCGTTTGCGCCGGCCGGCCGGCGGGCGCGTCCAGATCTGGGCGTCCAGCACGCCGACGAGCTGCTCGCTGTCCGCGTCCACCGCCACCGTGGCATGGATGAAGAAGCCCTTGGCTTTGCCGTCGGCGCCCGGCCCCAGCCCCCTGCGGCTGCGGTCGCGGCCCGAGAAGTTGACCTCCGTCGTGTCCTGGATCGCGACGATGCGGCGGCCTTGTGCGGCTGCCGCAGTGCGCATGACGTGGATATCGAGGATGGCCTCAGGCGTAACCTTGGGCGAGTCGAGAAAACGCCCGGCGGCCAACTCGCCCTTGCGCCCGCCGCCGAAGCGGCGCGGCACCAGCGAGCCGGTCACCACGATCTGCCCCGTTATGACGTCAGCGCGCCGATCGAGGCGGACATCTCCGAAGCTGTAGGTCTGCATGCGCTCCCCCACCGCCGAATCAGGTGTTGGGGGCAAGAGAGTCATACCGACGTCACGCTACGCAATTGCAGAATTGCTCCAGCTTGCGACTCACTTGTGTGAATGCCGTAGCCCGGAGGGTCTGACACCTCGCCTAACCCTTCCCCGGCGCCGACAGGGCATAGCGCTTCGCCAGCAGCCGATAGAGCCACTCGCGCTCCACCTCGGTGGCCGCGCCCGCGAGGTCGAGGCGCTGCGC
>DATMZP010000466.1:0-2513 GCA_035573595.1 Hyphomicrobiaceae bacterium | reverse complement strand
TGTCCCAGCCCGAGCCCTTGACGCACAGCACCTCGTGCATATCGCCCAGCAGGTCCGCCATCTCCGTCTTGACCGATGTGTTGCCGCCCCCGTGCAGCACCAGCAGCGGGTCGGAGCCGAGGAGCCGCGTGGTGTAGGTGCGCAGCGCCAGGTCCTCGGCGATGCCCTGCCGGGCGTAGGTCTCCACCGTCCTGCGGGCGTCGGCATCGTTCCAGCGGCTGTGCATCGCAGTCCTCATGCGGTCAGGCCCTTAGGCTCTGACCCCAGGGCGTAGACAGTTGGCGCATCTACATAGTGCGTGGCGCGCCGATGTCTATGACCCGTGGATAAGTGGGTCGAATGGACGTTTGCAACCCTGTAGGCCCGGAGTGGACGAGAGCCGAATCGGTTAGTCATTCCCCGACTTGTTCAGCGCCCCTCCACAGGCAAGCCACAGGCTCTCCACAGGCGCCGCCATGGCCGACTATCGCGAGATCAACGAGTTCCAGAGGAACCCTGCGGTTGCCCGCTGGCTGGCGCAATTCCTGTCCACCCTCGACGACATGGAGTGGACAGACTGGGAGCTGGATTTCCTCGCCGGCATCGGCTCCCGCCGCCAGGACCTCACCACGCGCCAGGGCGAGAAGCTGATTGAGCTGCGCGACGAGTCCGTCTGGTACACGGCCGTCGACGGCTTCTCGCTCAAGACCCTGATCGACCGCTGCCACCTCTGCCGCGACGAGCTGGCCGGGCCCGACGCCACCTTCATAGAGCGCCTCAAGGTCTCCGGTGCGACCCGCCTGAGGCGCAAGGACGCCCGCCGCGTGCTGCGCTGCGCCCGCGCCCTCTGCGAGATCGAGCCGCACCAGGGCCACAGCCTCGATCGGTTGCCGCACGACGCAGCGGCGTGAGACGCGCCGGGCGGTCGGACGGGGCCTCTCCGGCCTGGACCCGCGTCGATGTCGGGGCGAGCCCAGTCGCAACCGTGGGGACAGTGCGAAAGATGCTCGCACAGCCGTAAGGGCTAATGCAGGCGCGGCGGCTCCGATGCCGCGGGCCCCTTGCCGCCACGCTGAGACCGTGCCGCCCCTGCGGCGGCCTGGCGGTCGGCGCGCGGCGTGCGGCCCAGCAGGGCGAGGCGCAGCTCCCATTCGTCGGCGGGGCTCCTCTCGACCAGCAGCTGCATCGCCCCGCCGGCCAGCATGGCCACCGGCAGGCCGTCCTCGAACAGCAGGCGGTTGCCGGTCAGCGCGGGCAGTCGCGGGCCTGGCGTAAGGATGCCGACCAGATTGAGCGGATCGGCCGCCGAGATGGAGGCCAGGCTTCCGCGCGGCCCCTGGCGCCGCGTCTCGCGCAACAGGCCCACCGCTTCGGGCAGGGCGTACTGCTCGCCGGGGATGCCGGCGACGAAGCGGCCACCGCGAATCTCGCCGCGGCTCTCCAGCGTGCGGTAGACGCGCAACAGATCGCGCCAGGGGGGCAGGCGCGCGGCCTCGCGCTCCAGCAGGCGCCAGAGCACCACGCCGTAGCGCCTGAGCAGCGTGCGGGCGACGTGCTCCACGTGCGTCGCCCCGCTGTCGCTGCCAGGGAGGCCGCCAGTGGCCGGCGCCGGAGGAACGATGGCCCAGCGGCCGGCCCCGTCCATGTCGTAGGCGGACGTACGCCCGCGTCGCCTTGCCCCGCCGAACGGCTTGCGCTCCGCCGAGGGCACCAGCAGCGCCCGCAGCCCGCCGAAGCTGTCCGACGTCACCATGCCGTGCGCGGCCAATTCCGCCAGCGCATCCTCCGCCTGGGACCGCAGCAGGCCGGTGCCCGCCACGATGTCGTGGAAGAACGAGGCGCCGTGCTGGCGGATGAACGAGACCACCGTCTCGGCATGTCCCGTCACCGCGGGCGACGTGTCCTTCTCTGCCAGCGCCCGCCACGCCGCAACGTTGCGGCGCGGCAAGAGCGCGATGGGCGTCGACTTGATGGGGCCGGTGCGCCTCGGCCCGCCGTTCGCGCGGGTGCCGCCGTTGCCGTTCCTGAGCCGCACCCACGTGGTGCGGCCCGAGCGGCACGCGTCGTCGAGCCAGCCGGATTGATAGCCGTTGAGCCGCGCCCCGAGGATCTCCTTCTCCCACGCCGCCGCCGGCGCCTCGAAGCCCTCCAGCTGCTCGACGATCTCCTGCAGCGCCAGCGGCCCCTCCATGCGGGCCTCGGCATCCACGTGCTGCCAGGTGAGCAGGAAGCGCTGGAAGTCCTGCGCCGAGACCGGCTCGATCTCGGCGCGCAGCCGTTTCACGGTGTAGCGGTTGATGCGCGCCAGCAGACCGCGCTCGCACCATTCGTCGACGGGGTCAGACCCCTCGCCTTGAGACGGGGTCAGACCCCTCGCCTCCGGCATCGGACGTTGAACGCCAGGGTGGATGCGAGGGGTCTGACCCCGGTCGACCGGCGTAAACCGCCCGCGCATGGCGAAGCCCTCGGTCTGCAGCGCAACCAGGGCCGCCGCCATCTCGGTGGGCTCCACGCCGATGGAGCTTGCCAGCGCC
>DATMZP010000465.1:0-14071 GCA_035573595.1 Hyphomicrobiaceae bacterium | reverse complement strand
TGTGAGAACCATGGAGGGTACGTTGGGAAAGAAGCTGGCCTCGAACGCAGGCATGGCGTGCTCCGCAATCGTCTCGGGCGTCCAGCCCTCGGAGCGATGGACCGAGCGGATCATGCGGATCTGGTTGAAGAAGTAGATCTCGTTGGCGCGAACGCCGAAGATCTGGCCCGAGACTTTCGCTGCGGCATCGCTCGCCAGGAACACGGCCAACGGCGCGATCTTCGAGGCCTCCATCTTCTTCATCTTTTCGATGCGCGGCTGGTTCTCTGGCGTGTCGGGAATCGTGGCCGTCATGCTGGTCCACGCCCACGGCGCGATGCAGTTCGAACGCACGTTGAACTTCGCCATGTCGAGCGCGATCGACTTCGACAGCCCGACGATGCCCATCTTGGCGGCGGCGTAGTTGGCCTGGCCGAGATTGCCGATCAGGCCCGAGGTGGACGTGAAATGAATGAACGAGCCCGACCCCTGGTCCCTGAAATAGGGCGTTGCCGCCTTCGAGACGTAGAAGGCGCCGTAGAGGTGCACCTTGATGACGGCGTCCCAGTCCACCGCGCTCATGCGGTGCCAGATGCGGTCGCGCAGGATGCCGGCGTTGTTGACCACGCAGTCGATGCGGCCGAAATGATCGATGGCCGTCTTGACGATGCGCTCTGCCCCCTGCGGGTCGGCCACGCTGTCACCGTTGGCCACCGCGGCGCCGCCGGCCCTGGCAATCTCGTTCACGACTTGGCTGGCGACGCCGGTGTCGGCGCCCTCGCCGTCGGCAGAGCCGCCCAGGTCGTTCACGACAACCTTGCCGCCCTCGGCCGCCGCCAGCAGCGCGATCTCCCGGCCGATGCCGCGCCCGGCGCCGGTCACGACCACCACCTTGCCCGCGAGGCAACCCCCTTGAGCCATCCCGGCCTCCCTGTGCGTATTGCTTTGCGATCACAGTCGCACCGCGGCTGGGCGCGGTCAATTCTCGGGCCCTCATGCTCGCCGCCGACGGTTGTCAGGCCTCTCTGGTCCGACGCCCCCGGCTCGCGCCTGTTTGCGACTTTCTGACTGAGCAGGGATCAGCCGGGGACGGCCGGGTCGTGCAGGTCGAGCCGCCGCTCAATGCGGGCGAGGCGTTCGTCGGCCCGGTCGATGCGGTGCTCCACGCGCACGAGGTCGGCACGCAGATCCGCGAAGTCCACGCGAAGCCCGGCCACCTGCTTCTCGACGGAGCCGAGGCGCGCTTTGACCTCGCGCATGTCGACTGCCAAGGCGTCGACCTTGGCATCAATGTTGCGCAGATAGCGCAGGACCAGGTTCTCGGGCTCGTCGGCCATGGCGGCATCCTACAAGATGGCGGCTGCGGGCGCTACCGGGGACTCGGAGGATCGGACACCCGTCCGTCGATCGCATCGAGGTCCACGTGCTCCGGCCGGAACCCGACGCCGACGATCCGTGCCGGGATGCCCTGCAGCAAGGGGAACCATCGCTGCACGAAGCGTACGAGCCCGGGCAGCCTCGGCTCCTCAGAGCTTCTGAGCACCGGATCGATGACGCGGTTCTGCACCCCGATCTGGAAGGCCTGCGTGGCCCGGGTGGGAAAGCTCCGGCGCTGCTGGATCTTGCGCAGGTCGTCGTCGGCCGGGATGCCGCGCCGCAGCGGTCCGACCAGCAGGTTGGCGGCAGCAACGGCGTCCTGGATGGCGAGGTTGATGCCGACACCGCCGACGGGCGACATGGCATGGGCGGCGTCGCCGATGCACAGCAGGCCGGGCCTGTGCCAAGTCTCCAGCCGGTCCACCGTCACGGTCAGCAGCTTTGCGTCGTCGAGGCTGGCGATGGGCTGCGCCGCCGCCGGGCCGACAAACCCAGCCACGCGGGCGCGGAAGGCCTCCAGGCCCTGGGCCTTGACCGTTTCGGCCGTTCCCTTGCGGATGATGAAGGCGCACTGCCAGTAGTCGCCGCGGTCGAGCATGATGAGCGCGCCGCCGGCCTTGAAGCGGCCGAGCACGGCGCCTCGCTCCTGGGTTCCGTGTGGCAGCCTGAACCACAGCACGTCCATCGGCGCGCCGAGGTCCCTCACCTTGAGGCCGGCGGCCTGCCGCAGCATCGAATGCCGGCCGTCGGCGGCTATGACGAGATCGGCGGTGAGGTGCCGCTCGCCCGACGGCGACCGGGCCACGACGCCGGCGATGCGATCGCCGTCGCCGATCAGATCGACGGCCTCTGTCTCCATCGACAGGCCGAAGCCTGGGAAGGCCTTGGCCTGCGCGGCCATGAAATTGAGGAAGTCCCACTGCGGGATGAAGGCGATGAACTTGCAGCGCGTGGAGAGCCGCCCGAAGTCGGCCGCACGCATGCGCTCGCCGCCGATCTCCACCTCCGCGTAGCGGATCTCCTGGTGCGGCAGCCGCAGAAAGGCGTCAAGGAGACCCAGCTCGGCCAGGTTGTCCATGGTCGAGGGGTGGATGGTATCGCCGCGGAAGTCGCGCAGGAAATCGGCGTGCTTCTCAAGCACCGTCACGCCGATGCCCGCCCGCGCCAGCAGGTAGCCCGTCATCATCCCCGCCGGCCCGCCGCCCGCGACGATGCATTGGGTGTGTGTCACGGTGTTGGCGTTCACGGCGTCCTGCTCCTTGCGCCAGGGCCGGGGCCACCGCCCGCGTCATCGGACGTGTGCCGGACGGGGATAGCACGAAACGCGTTGCAGCCGCAGGTCTCTTCCAGGATCGGCAATCGGGCGTCGGCAGTCGGGGCGATGCCGGGGGCCGACTGCCGAGGACTGACGCCCGAAGACCGACGCCCGATTGCCGTTAAGCGCAGTCTCGGTGCAGCTAGCCCCTGAGCCCGAGCTTGCCGAGGATGGGCGCGAGCGGAGACGGACTGCGGGCCTCCTGCGCCTCGGTGCGCTGGGCGAGCGCCAGGGCCAGCGCGCGGAACTGCTGGGCCGCACGCGCTTTGCGCGAGTACTCCTCGATCATCTGGCCGTTGTTGGCGGCGGCGCCGAAGGTCTCGGCGTCGAGCTCGATCACCTGCGCCGGCACCAGGTCGAGGGCCGACGAGAGCTCCTCCACCGTCAGGTCCGGACGCTTGCGCCGTTTCGTCATGTTGATGACCAGACGCGGCGGCCGCCCGTGGTGGGCCTCCAGCAGGTCGACGAGGTTGCGGGCATTGCGCAGGTTGGCGAGGTCGGGCGCGACGGTGAGGACGACATCGTCGGCTGCGAGCAGCACCTGTCTCAGCCAGGGCGTCCAGGCGTGCGGCAGGTCGAGGGCCGCGAACGGCACGTGCTGGCGCAGCGCATCGAGCACGGCGCGGCACGCGCCGGCGGAGATGTCGTAGTCGCGGTCGAGCGCCACGGGCGCGGCCAGGATGCTGAGGTGCTGGGAGCACCTGGTGAGGAGCCGGTCGAGCGCCGCCTCGTCGAGCCGCTCCGGGGCCTGCAGGGCCTCGGCTACGCCCTGCTGGGTCTCATGGTTGAAATCGAGCCCGGCGGTGCCGAAGGCGAGGTCGAGGTCGGCCACCACCACCTCGCATTTCAAGGTCTCCGACAGCGCCCAGGCCACGTTGTGGCAGACGGTGCTCGATCCCGTCCCCCCTTTGGCGCCGATGAAGGCGATGAGCCGGCCGGTGTGGCCCCCGGTCGGGGCGCCGCACAGCCCAGCCACGGCCTCGATGAACTGCGCCGGCGACACCGGGGCGATGAGGTATTCGGCGATGCCGCGCTTCATCATCTCGCGGTAGAACGGGATGTCATTGATGTGGCCGATGGCCACGATCCTGGTGGCGGGGTCGCACCGGTCGGCCAGCCGGCCCAGCCTGGCGAGCATCTGCGCCCGCGCCAGCGTCGTCTCGACCACCAGAATGTTGGGCGCGCGCGCCTCGGGGCCGGCGCACTCGGACATGGCCGCGTCGATGCCGCCGCCGCTCACCTCCATGTGCGCCTTGGCGAGGCGCCGGTCGGCGCCGGCGGCTTCGAGGGCCGCGGCCGTGCTGTCGGCCTCGCAGAACGCCTGGATGGATATGCCGGGAACCGTGCGCAGCGGTGCCGGTGGGGGGGCATCGGCCGACCGCGGCCGGTCGTGCGAGGCCAGGCTGCGGGGCGGACGGCTCTCGGTGGGGGCCGGGAGCGCGAGCAGCCCTGAGGGAGCGAGGCGCGCGGACGTGGGCCGGCGAAACTCTGGTTGGCGCGTCATCGGTTTGGTCTTGGGGTCTCGCCTCTTCGGGCTTCACGCGAAAAGGCACGCTCGGCCTGACATAACGGCGGTGCGCACACCGAAAAAGTGCATCTATCGCTATGTCACAACCTCTGCGCACATCGACGAGGTCGGTCTGCCACGCGAATGTGGGCGTGGAATCGTCAATAACCGGTTAATTCAGATGTGGCATCCTGATGCAGCGTGGGGAGATGTTCTCTGCACATCGTGAGGTTTGCGGCCGTCGGTCGAATGTACGTCGAATGTACAACCGGTTGGTGCTGGCCTTTTGCCGTTGGCCCCGGTCGTTGGCCCCGGATTGCCCAAAGGGGTACATCCCACTTATGCTGGCCGCCGTTCAGGATGTACGGGGGCGGGCCTCGACTTGGTCATGGGACGACGGTCGTCGCACACGCCGCAGCAGATCCGCGCGCTGATCCTTGACTCGGCCCAGGAGATCATCGAGGCGCACGGTCTGGCGGGGCTCTCTGCGCGCGAGATCGCGCGGCGCATCGGCTATTCGCCGGGCACCATCTACAACATGTTCGCCAACCTCGACGACGTGGTGCTGAACGTGGAGGCGCGCGTGCTCGATGCGCTGGACCAACGGCTGTCGGAGGTGGAGCCGGGCAGCGACGGCATCGAAGCGGCGGCGGGCGCCGACGACCGGCTGATCCGCATCGCTCGCGCCTACCTGGCCTTCACCCAGGAGAAGCCGCGGCTGTGGAACCTGCTGTTCGAGCATCACATGCCGCGCGGGGCGGAGCTGCCCGCCTGGTACCAGCAGAAGCTCGAAGGCCTGACGGCGCAGATCGAGCGCGCGCTGGCGCCTTATTTCCTGCCCGGGAGCGAGGACGAGCGCCGGCGCGCGGCGCAGGCGCTGTGGGCGGGGGTGCACGGCATCACCTCGCTGTCGACGGCCGACAAGCTCTCCGTGGTGACGACGGAGACCGCGGGCCGCCTCATCGATGACCTGGTCGGCACCTATCTCGCGGGCTTGGCGCGGCAGCAGCGAAATGGCGGGGCGGGCGGGCCACGGACGCCGCCGCTCAGCGCTGCGTAGCTTGGGCATCAGCCGCAAGGTGGGCGATGGCGTTGGCGTAGTACGCCAGCAGCACCCGCTCCTCCAGGTTGGCGCGGTAGAGGCCGTCCTGCAGCAGCACCATGCGGCGCAGGAGCAGCATGCGCAGGCCCACCTCCACGGCGTACTCCTGGTCGTGGCGCGGGATGTACACGTGGGCGCCGCTGCCGGCGAGGCGCTGCATGAGGCCGTAGACGGCGCTTTTCAGCTCCAGACTCGACAGCCCGGCCTCGCCGGCGGCCAGCACGGCTGTCGCGACCAGCGAGACCGGCAGCGCCGGCACCACGGCCCCCACCTCGCGCATCAGGCGGCGGCCCAGGTGCTCGATCTCGGCGTGGCGCTGCTCGGCGGAGAGCGCGCGCAGGTCGATGGCATGGTCGCGCAGGTACTCGCGCAGCGACAGCGGGCGGCCGAAGCCGACGCAGGCATAGCCGTAGCGGTGCCAGCGCCCGCGCAACCTGAGCCACAAGCCGCGCGCGAGGAAGCGGGCGAGCACCAGCGGGTTGAAGGCGAAGCGCGGGCGCTCGCCCTGCGGCGTGGTGGCGGCGGCCAGCTGGATGCGATCCTCCAGCACGCGGTCGTAGTTGAGCCCCACCGGCACGAACACCACGTCGCGCGGCCCCTGCGGGTCGAAGCCCGACACCATGTAGCTCAGAATGCCGAGCTTGGGCGGCCGCAGCGCCCCGTCCCGCGTCAGTCCGCCCTCGGGGAAAAGCGCCTGCGCCACGCCGGAGGCGGTGGCCATATGGACGTAGCGTGCCAATACCTTGCGGTAGAGGGGGTTGGACGCGTCGCGGCGCACGAAATAGCCGCCCATGGCCCGGATCAGGCTCTGCAGCATCCACACCCGCGCCCACTCGCCGACGGCATAGCTGAGAGCCGACCTCTCGGAGACCAGGTAGGTGACGAGCACGTAGTCCATGTTGGAGCGGTGGTTGATGACGAAGATCACCGAGGCGTCGTCGGGCACCTGGGTCAGCGCCGCCTCCTCCAGGGCGCCGACGCGGACCCGGTAGAGCGCGGTGGAGAGCCGCTTGGCGAGCGCCGTGCCGATGCGGAAATAGGCGTACGCACTGAAGGCGGGCACGATCTCGCGGGCGTAGCGGCGCGCCCGCGCATGGGCCACGGCCTTGGGCTCGCCGCGCGCCTTCGCCTCGTCCTCGACGGCCTTGAGCACCTCGGGGTCGAACATGAGCTGCTCGATGAGCTGGCGCCCGCGCGCCAGCTTGAACGGCGGGATCTTGAGATGCAGGCGCGCATTCAGCTCGTCGATGGCCCGGTTGGCCCGCCGCCGCAGCCACCAGCCGAGCGCCGGCCCGAACAGCCGGTCGATGAGCGCGACGACGGCAAGCCCCGCCACGGCAACGGCCACCCACACCGGCACTGTCACCGTCGAAGCCACGCCCCCTCCCCAAGTCGCAATCTCGCGCTATCGTCATTATGCAGCCACGGACGCCCCCCGCGCCAGTGCGGGAGTAACCGGGTGCCTGCTGGGCGCCCTGGACCGTTCAGGATTGCGCCCGTGAGGCATGCATACTACGGGCGGGCATGAAGGCAACGCGAGAGGGGAGCGCCGGGGCGCAGACGCGCAGGGCCGGCCCCAGCAGCTGCTATCGGAACGGCAGATCGGTGCTGCCCGGCCGCACGCCCGCCTGCGTCAGCATGCAATGCACCTGCCCGCGGTGGTGGGTCTGGTGGTTGAACATGTGGGTGACCAGCAGCCACCTGGGGTTGGTCAGCTCGCGTCCGACGGCGCCCGAGAACCACGTCAGGTCGCCTGCGAGCCCCGCCGGATCGAGGCGGTCGGCCCACTCGATGATGACCTGGTCGAAGGCCGTCCGCTCGCGTTTGAGGTCGCCCCAGGCCTCGTACATGCCGACCGAGTCGGGGATGCTGGAAGCCTTGGGCTTCGGCGTGCCGGCGAAGCGGCTCATCCAGATCTGATCGCCGTAGAGGATATGGTTGAGGGTGGCGTGGATGGAGCCGAACCACGCGCCGCGCGGCGCCTTGCGGGCCCTATCGTCGAGCCCTTCGGCGGCGCCGTAGAGGTTCTCGTTCTGCCACCGGTTGTACTCCGCCATGGCGCGCACGTGGCCGGGGGTGATCATGTCGACCTCAGGCTGTAGGTGAGACGGGAGATGTCCTGCGCCAGCACCTCGTCGCTGCGGCCGTCGACCGCCGCCACGGCCTGCAGCATGCCGATGAGATCGGCGCGCTCCGTCACCCCGCAGGTGCGGACGATGACCGGCGTGAGCCGCCGGAACACCTCGCCGGCGTCGGTGCGGTCCTGCACCAGCCAGCGGGCACGGGCCAGCAGCTCCTCGGCCTGGCGCTCCGTGGCACCGAAGTGCTTCACCATCTCGGCGGCGATGGCGGCCCGCTCGCGCTCGGTGATGGCGCCGTCCGACTGGGCGGCTGCCACCATCATGACGGCCGCGGCCTCGCGGGCGTCCTCCACGGCTTCGAGCGGGCTCTTGAGCTGCCTGCGGCGCCAGCCCCAGCGGCGGAACAGCCCGCGCGCCTCGTCGGCGGCGTCGGCGATGTCACGCGCCGCGTTGGCCGCCTGCTGCATGCGGAACAGGATTAGGGCGGCGGCGCCGAGCACGGCGCCGATGATGGCGATGATATGCATGCGGTTCCCCCAAGGACAAAGGAAAGCCACACGACGCGCCCCAACGAGCCCGGCAGCGAAGGGGGCGGCGGCTTATCCTCCGCTAGCCTATGATCTCATCTGGGCGAAAATTCAGCGCAATCTCGGCGGCCGCATTCTCCGCGCTGTCCGAGCCGTGCACCGAGTTGCGCTCGATGCTCTCGGCGAGCTCCTTGCGGATGGTGCCGGAGGCGGCCTTGGCCGGGTCGGTGGCGCCCATCACGTCGCGGTAGGCCTTCACCGCGTTCTCACCCTCCAGCACCTGCACCACGATGGGTCCCGAGGTCATGAACGCCACCAGGTCGCCGTAGAAGGGTCGTGCCTTGTGCACCTCGTAGAACTTCTCCGCCTGAGCCTTGCTCCAGCGCACGCGCTTCTGGGCGACGATCCTGAGGCCGGCCTTCTCAATCAAGGCGTTGACGGCACCGGTCAAATTGCGCGCGGTGGCATCCGGCTTGATGATCGACAACGTGCGCTCGATGGCCATCCGGCTCTCCTTAAGGTTGTCCTTATTGCGCCTGCATTGCGCCTGCGGGCTGCCTTATATCCCTGCTCCATCGTTTCCCACAACCGTACGGCCACGCTGCAGCTGCGACGGTGCTCCTCCGCCCGGTGCTCCTCCGCCCCCTTGTCGGGGGGGCTGGGGATTGGGAACCCCGACCCCTGATGTTTTGGGGGGGACCTCCGGCGTTCTGCCTCCTCGACAAGGGGGGCGGGGGACCCCTGCGGCACGCGTTCATGATTTTCGATGCGACGCCCAATTGCCGCGCGCAAGTTGCCTTTCCTTGGCCGCAAACGGGCGGCTAAGTCGCTGTGTTCCTGGACCATTGAAATCACCAGGCACTAGTATTCCCGGCGCGAAGCGTGGTAGCTCGCTCCAGTGAGCATTTCTCCTGGAGCTGCGGGCACCTTCGGCCGCACCGGCGACACACCAGTGACAAGCGATGTCAGGGCCAGCCGTAAACCCGCAATGGTATCTCGCCCGCGACGGGCAGCAGTTCGGGCCGATCTCCGAAGCCGAGATGGCCAAGCTCGTCGAGCTGGGACACCTGCAGCCCACCGACCTCCTCTGGCGCGACGGTTTTCCCGACTGGCGGCCGGCCATGGTGGTGTTCCCGCCGCACGGGCTGGCCCAGCCGCGCGCGCCCATGCGCGGGCCTCCGGGGGCGGGTCCTGCCGCACGTCCGGCGGACGAGCTGTTGGCCGATCCGGCTCCCATCGGACGCAGGAGCGCCCGCGTCCAGGAGATGGCGGATGAGGAGCATCGGCCGAGGCGTGGAGTGCGTGTCGTCGCGTTCCTGCTGCTGGTCGCCCTTCTGGCGGGTGCCGCGGTCGCGGGCTACCTCTACCGTGACCGGCTGACGAGCATCGCCACGTCGCTCACGGCATCGCTCAGCGCCTCGTCCGGTGCAATGGATGTTGCCGACCGCAAGAGCCTGGAGATGCCTCCCCTGGTCGGCTTCCGCGCCGGCTCTGTCGATGCCATCGACGCCACCCTGCAGAACACGGCCCTATGGCGCGTCATCAAGCGCGAGTTCCCCGACTGGTACACCGAGCGCCTCAACGAGGCGGCGGCGCTTGCGCGCGACAACAAGGACGACGCGGTGATCGGCCAGCTGGTGGCCCGCAAGCTGGTGGAGCTGCGCCGCCAGCAGGTGGCCAACGGGCTGTCCGCCAAGCTGCCGATGCTCAAGACGGTGGCCAGCGCGTACTACGACACGCTGACCAGGCTGCGCAAATACAACCCCGAGGCCTGCAGCGGCTTCATCAAGCAAGGCGAGGCGGAGCCGTTGATCGTCGCCCTCCTGCAGGGCTCCGATCAGACCGCGCATCTGCAGGCGCTGGCGACGGTGGTGTTCGAGGCGATCGCCGACGGTCGCCAGGTGCCGCGCGTGCATCCGCGGCCGAGCCCGGCGCAGTACGAGATGCTGGCCAATGAGCTCACCAAGCGCGGCTGGACGCAGGCGGACTTCCAGCTGCTGACGAGCAAGCAGGGCCTGGCCCAGGCCGAGCCGGACAAGGTGTGCCAGCTCGTGCAGGAATTCTTCGGCGCCCAGCTCGCTCTGCCCGACGCGGAGGTGCAGATGCGGCTGCTGGTGGATTCGCTCAGGCCCGTCTTCGCCGGCTGACTTGCGCGCTCAGATGGGGGGCCGGCGCGGCGCCTCGTCCATCCACAGGATTTCCCCAGCGTCTTGCGGCTGCGCGGCGCTGCGGCCGTGCTCCGGCCGCGCATCGGGGCTATAGCTGCGGCCAAGGGAGCCGGCCAAGGCGGGGACGCCTCCGACGTGGGGACGCGTCGGACGGTGCTAGTCGGCTCCCGGCGCCCCCTCGGCGCCCCCTCGGCGCCCCCGGGCCTCGCAGGCCCTTCCTAAGCCCCGCTGCGTTCGCGCTTGCCCGCCGCCATGGCCGCGGGCACCATGCAGCCCGCTGGTGCACCGACGCGAGGCCGACACCCCAATGCTGACGCTGCTCTCCCACCCCTTCTCGCCCTACGGGCGCAAGGTGAAGATCGCCATGGCCCTGAAAGGGCTCAAGGACCGTATCGAGGTGGTCCAGGTGGACACCAACCCCCTCGACAACCCGGGCATCACGCGAGTCAATCCGCTCGGCAAGATCCCGGCGCTCGTCATCGACGGCGACACCGCCATCTTCGACAGCAACGTCATCTGCGAGTACCTCGACACCCTGGCGCCGGCGCCGGTGCTGTTCCCCAAGGGCGGTGTGGAGCGCATGCGCACTCTGACGCTGGGCTCGCTCGCCGACGGCATTCTGGATGCGGCACTGCTGCTGGTCTACGAGAAGCGCTTCCGGTCCGAGGACAAGTGGCACGCCCCCTGGCAGGAGCGCCAGCAGCTCAAGATCGACCGCTCGCTCGATTTCCTGGAGCGCAGCCCGCCGGTGTGGACCGCCAGCCCCGATTACGGCCACCTGACGCTTGCCTGCGCGCTCGGCTATCTCGACTTCCGCCACGAAGGCAAATGGCGCTCCGGCCATCCACGCCTGGTGGCGTGGCTCGACGAGTTCGCCAAGGCCGTGCCGGCGTTCGAGGAGACGACGCCGAAGGCGTGACGGGTGAAATGGCGAAGTGGCGAATGGCGGCATCATTCGCGATTGGCCATTCGCCATCGCGCCTCGATGGGGAATGCTGCGATGAGCCGCGAGATCGTCAACGCCGTCTGCAGGACGCTCCCCGGCGCTGCGGTGTCGGATCCCTGGGGCGGGGGCCACGACGCCTGGAAGGTGGGCGGCAAGATGTTCGCTTGTATCGGGGCGGTCATGCCGGGCGTCTCGCTCAAGACCGATAGCGTCGAGACGGCGCAGATGCTGATCGAGGCGGGCGTGGGTGTGAAGGCGCCCTACTTCCACCGCTCCTGGGTAAACCTGCCCTGGGGCACCGCCGAGGCCGAACTGCGCCACCGCATCACCGCCTCCTATCGGCTCGTCCGCGCCAGTCTGACAAGACGGGCCCAATCAGAGCTGGCTCCGTTCGAGAGAGCAATCGCCGATGCACCTGACGAGACCGACGTCGGCTCGTGTGTGCGCCGTCCCAGAACAACCCATCGGAAGACCGGCTGAGCCGCTATGAGTTCAATGAGCATCGAAGCCCAGACGACGACCCGCTGGCAGGACCAGGTCTACGACCTGCTTCGCCAGAACGACGTCACTCAGATCGCCTACGTCCCCGACGCCGGGCACAAGATCCTGATCGAGCGGGCGCTGGCCGATCCGGGGGTGCACGCCGTGGCGCTCACCACCGAGGAGGAGGGCGTGGCGCTGCTCGCCGGCGCCGACCTGGGCGGGGCGCGCGGCGCTCTACTGATGCAGAGCAGCGGGGTGGGCAACTGCATCAACATGCTGTCGCTGATGGGCGGCGGGCGCTTCCCGTTGCTGGCGCTGGTCAGCATGCGCGGCGACTTCGGCGAGGGTAATCCGTGGCAGTATCCCATGGGGCAGGCGACACAGAAGGTGCTGGAGGCGATGGGCGTCATCTGTCTGCGCGCCGAGACGCCCGATGAGGTGGTGCCTATCGTCAGCGCCGCCATCACCACGGCGTTCCGGGCCGGCGGTGCGGTGGCGGTGCTCCTCACGCAGCGGCTGATCGGGTCGAAGAGGTTTTGAGATACCCGTCATCCCGGCCGGAGCGATGCGAGCCGAAGGCGAGCGGCGCTGCGAGCCAGGATCTCGGGAGGGAGATACGTGGATAAAGGTCCCGGATAGCTTCGCCCTTGCAGGGCTCAGCTTCCGGGATGACGGGTGGTGACAGGGATGACAACGCGGACCAAGACGATCGCTGACGCGGTCGCTCCCGCCTTCGTGCTCGACCGCGTCGAGGCCGTACCGGCGCTGATCGGGCGGCACGAGGATTTCCTGCTCGTCACGGGGCTCGCCGGCACGTCTCGCGACGTGGCGGCCCTGGCGGATGACGGCGCCCACATCTACACCATGGCCGGCGCCATGGGCGGGGCCACCATGATGGGCCTGGGGCTCGCCCTGGCGCGCCCCGACAAGCGCGTGCTGGTGGTGACGGGCGACGGCGAGCTGCTCATGAACGTGGGCTCGCTCGCCACCATCGCCGTGCTGAACCCGCCAAACCTGTCGATCCTGTGCGTGGACAACGGCCACTACGGCGAGACCGGCTACCAGAGGAGCCACACCAGCCTGGGCGTGGATCTCGAGAAAATCGCCGCCGGCTCCGGCATCAGGCGCAGCCTCACGGTGGAGCGCGAAGCCGAGATCGCCGAAGGCGCCCGCCTCATCCGCGAGGGCAACGGCACGGCCTTCGTGCTCCTGCGCGTCAAGCCCACCGAGCCGCCGTCCTACAAGCGCAACCTCGACCCGGCAGCCTGCCGCGTGCGGTTCCGCACGGCGCTGCTGGGGAGATGAAGGCTAGCCGCGGAGAAAATCGAAGTCGCAGCCGTCGGGGGCCTGCAGCACGGACTCGCGGAACAGCTTGTCGTAGCCGCGAGCAGGGGGCAGACGCTCCGGGTCTGACACCGTAGCTCCAACGGCCGGCTGTGCGACGGTGTCAGAACCAGAGGGTCCGACACCACGCCGCGCCAGCTCCGCCTCGTCCACCAGCAGGTCGAGCCGGCGCTCCTTCACGCTCAGCCTGATCCGGTCGCCGGATCGCACCAGCGCCAGCGGCCCGCCCACCGCCGCCTCGGGCGCCACGTGCAGCACGATGGTGCCGTAGGCGGTGCCCGACATGCGGGCGTCGGAGATGCGCACCATGTCCTTGACGCCGGCCGCCAGCAGCTTCCTCGGGATCGGCAGGAAGCCGGCCTCGGGCATCGCGGCAGGGCTGCGCGGGCCGGCGTTCTGCAGGACGATGAAGTCGTCGGCCGCGACATCGAGCGCCGGGTCGTCGATGCGGGCGGCGAGATCCGCCAGCGAGGAGAACACCACGGCGCGGCCGGTCTTCTCGAACAGCTCCGGCGTCGCGGCCGAGCGCTTGAGGATGGCCCCGTCCGGCGCCAGCGACCCGAACAGCGCCACCAGCCCGCCCTGCGGCTCGATCGGCTCGGCGGTGGACTTGATGACGCGCCGGTCCACATAGGCGCCCTCCTCGGCGGCCAGGCGCTCGCCCAGGGTCTCGCCGGTGACGGTGAGGCAGTCGAGACGCAGCAGCGGCTTCAGCTCGCGCAGCACCGCGCCGATGCCGCCGGCGGCGAAGAAGTCCTCCATGTAGAACTCTTCGCCCACGGGCTTCACCGCCGCCAGCACCGGCGTCGTATCGGAGAGCTCGTTGAGGCGCGCGAGATCGAGCCTCGCTCCCACGCGGCCGGCAATGGCCGCAAGATGGATCACGCCGTTGGTGGAGCCGCCCAGCGCCAGCAGCACCCGCGCCGCGTTCTCGATGGCACCCGCGGTGATGATCCTGTCGGGCGTCAGGTCGGAGCGGGCGAGCGCCACGGCGCGCGCGCCGGTGGCCTCGGCGGCGCGCAGGCGGTCGGCGTGCACCGCGGGGATGGCGGCGGTGCCCGGCAGGGTCATGCCCAGCGCCTCGGCGATGGCCGCCATGGTGGAGGCGGTGCCCATCACGGCGCAGGTGCCGGGGGTGGTGACGAGGCGGCCTTCCACCGCCTCGATCTCCGGCCGGCTCAGCTTGCCGGCGCGGTATTGCGTCCAGAACTTGCGGCAGTCCGTGCAGGCGCCGACGCGGTC
>DATMZP010000464.1:0-4103 GCA_035573595.1 Hyphomicrobiaceae bacterium | reverse complement strand
TGCCCCTCACTGCATCCGCTCAGCAAACGCCGACGGAGCCGGGACCGAGGCCTGTACCGGGAGCCGCACCCCCGGAGAAGGTCGCTCCTCCAGGGTCGGGATCAGGCCCGGACATGGCGCCACCATCCTCGAAAGCGCCGGCTGTCAAGCCCGCGGAAGCCCCAGCCGCCCCTGTTGCCCCCGGCACCCCGGTCGGCCAGGATCTTGTCGGGCTCAACGTGTTCTCCTCCGACGGCACGCGGGTGGGCGAGGTTCGCGCGGTCAACACCGGCGCCAACGGCGATATCGTGGCGCTGCATATCCGCACTGGCGGCTTCCTCGGCTTCGGTGGCCGCATTGTCGCCATACCGCAAGGCAAATTCATCCGCAGCGGCCAGAGCGTCAGGCTCGACCTCGATTCCGAGGAGGTGACCGGGCTGCCGGAGGTGAAGGACTGAGGTTACGCCTTGGCGCGTCGTGCGAAGCCGTGGGAGCGAGCCCACTCGTCCCTCGGCCAGTTTGGCATTCGCCACACCATTCGCTCGTCATACGTAAGAGCGTAACCTCTCGACGCCAACGTCTTTGACCTGCCGGGCCGTTCATGGTCAAAAGTCGCTGGCGTGTTTTTTGCGTAGCGGGCGGGGGCCGCCCATTGCGTTGGAAGCGGGCAACAGAGGGGCTAGAGCACAGCATGTCCACGGTTATCGGTAGCCTGCGGCCGGTCCGATCGAGGTGGCGGTTCCGGCTTCCGGCGGCGGTTCTCTCGGCGTGCCTGTTCGCCGTGGCGTCGGCGGCCTGGCTGACGGCGGCGCCCCGGCCGGCGGTGGCGGCCGATCCCGCCGTAAAGTTCATGGCCCAGGTCGGGCGCGAGCTGACGGCGGCGGCGCGCACCCGCTCGCCCGGCGTGATTGCCAGCGTTATCCAGCGTTACGGCGACGTTTCCTTCATCGGCCTCTACTCCCTGGGCTCCTATCGCACCCAGCTCTCCGTGGCGGACCGGGTGGTCTACTACGGCGGCATGGTGCGCTTTATCAGCCGCTACGCGGCGACCGAGGCGCCGAAATACCCCATCGCCAGGGTCGAGTGGGCCGATCAGAGCATCCGCGGCGCCAACGGCGTCATGGTGGATTCCAAGGTGGTGCTGGAGGACGGCAGCGAGTACGAGGTGCGCTGGCTGCTGTCGAAGATCGGCGACAGCTACAAAGTGCGCGACGCCATGGTGGTCGGCTTCTGGATGACGCCGTTCCTCAAGAAGCTGTTCGAGGACTATATCGCCCAGAACGGCGGCAACCCGAGCGCCCTGGTGGCCGCCCTCAACCGCTAGCGTTCGGGCGGGGGAGGGCCGTTCGCCCGCAAGCGCTGTCGGAGCAGGACTATTCCATCAAGCAGCTCTGCGAGCCGCAGCCGAGCCTCGACGCGGGTCGCGCTGCGCGCAACCGCATCGCCGACCTGAAGGTGGTCGCCTACCGTCCGGTGGATGCGCGGGACGCCGGCCTGGCCGTCCCCGTCAATCTGGACCGGGTGCGCCTGCAGCTGGCGGCCGGGCATCCCGTCGTGTTCGGCATGACTGTCGGCCCCACGTTCGAGCGGCTGGCCCCCGGCACGGTCTACGCCTCCCCCGTTGCCGAGCTGCGCGAGACCGACGCGAGCGGGCACGCCATGGTCGTGGTCGGCTACGACGACCGGCGGCAGGCGTTCCACGTCCTCAACTCGTGGGGGCCGAAGTGGGCCGACAGCGGGTACGGCTGGGTCAGCTACCGGAGCTTCCTTGCCGACGTGACCAACGCCTTCACGATGGACGTGGCCGGCGTGACACCGTCGCGCCCCGTGCCGACGCGCCCCCCCTCCACGGAACCGCCACGACCGCCCGAGGTGGCAAGCATGCAATGCGCCGACGTCCGCCGGGAGAGCGTGCGGGACCGCAGCAAGGCGCTGCGTTACGCCGGGTTCGTCGCAAATCGGAAGGACAAGTAGACAATCGACGACGACATCCGGTTCGCCGGCAACGTCGAGGTGGAGAATGCCGTAGCTGTGCGGCCCTGGCCGGTGTGCGAAGCCCTGCTGAACCTCAAGGAGCCGCTGCGGGCGCCGCGCCGTCCAACGCTTTCGATCGTCGGCGGCAAGCCGGCGCGGGAGGATGCGCGCGGTCGCCCAGTCGCCTCCGACGCCGTCGTCCTGAAGGTGGCCAACCCGTTCTCGATCCGGATCGCGGCGTCCGACGTGCCCTCGTATCTCTACGCCTTCTACATCGAGGACGACAAGACCGTCGTCAATCTGATCTTGCGGCGCGGGCCGATGCGCAGGCAGACCATGCCGGGCGAGCAGGTGGTGCTCGGCGACGGCCAGCAGGGACGGGCCACCTTCCGCGCCACGCGGCCAAAGGGCGAGGGTCACGAGGCCGCCCGACCGCGCCATCTACTACCGCGTCTCTGCCAGGAGCGACCGCGGCGCGGGGCCGCCGGACCGTCTTTTCCTGTCGCTGCTTCGGAACATCACGCTGCAGCGCGCCGAGCCCAACATGCTGCCGCGCGAGGTCTCGGCGGCGGTCGTGCACATCAAGATCGAGGAATGAGTGTCATGTTCGCGACGGCATGGCGGAGCGTCCTGGCGGCCTCGCTCGGCCTGGCTCTGTTGGTGCCGGCCGCGCTCGCGCAATCCGTCGATGCGGAGGCCATCGTGCGCGCCCTGACGCCCAAGCCGAAGCCGCCGACGACCCGCAGCTTCAAGGCGGGAGGGGAGCGCGGCATCGACATCCAGGGCGGCGAGGGACCGGAGGAGCCCGCCCCGTCCATCGATCTCTACGTCCACTTCGAGTTCGACCAGTCGGCGCTCACCATGAGCGACGCGCGGATAGCGGTCGACGCCCTCGGCAAGGCGCTCAAGGACACACGGCTCGCCAGCATGAGCTTCGAGATCATCGGCCACACCGACGCGCGCGGCACCGACGAGTACAATCTCAAGCTCTCGCGCGACCGGGCCGACGCGGTGCGCTCCCGCCTCATCCAGTTCCACGGCGTTGACCCGAGCAGGCTCAAGGCCGAGGGCCGCGGCAAGCGCGAGCTGAAGGACCCGGCCCATCCCGAGCACGAGCTCAACCGCCGCGTCCAGATTCGGACGGTTCCCGACAAGACCTCGTAGGGCGCGGCGGGAGCCGGACGTCGCTGCTGTTGCAGCAGGCGCACCACCGCGCGCTTTCGCACTCGTGCCCAGCGGGGCCGTCCGCCGGCCCGAGGGGCAGACGCGAGGGTGTTCATGGCCGGTGCTGAAGAGCCAAGGCGGATATCACCTGAGGGAGGATGCGCTCGGCCAGAAGCGCGTATCCGGCAGGTGTGAAGTGCAGGCCGTCGTCGCGCAATTCGCTTCGCGGCAATGCATCCAAGGCGGTGTTCTCGATGACGAGAAGCTTTATGTCGCGAGCTGACAGTACGCTGCGGATCTTCTCGATGTTGGCTGAGCGTTCTGCGGTCGATCCCATACGCTCATCGTTCGTGCCCGGCTGGAGTATCACAAGGTGGGTCCCGGCGGGCACCGCCCGATCGAGCCTGGCGAGCATCCCGCCAGTGGTATCTCCCGCAAGACCAGCGTTGAATACCGTGGCCTCGATCCCTCTTGCCCCGAGCAGTACCTGGAGTTGCGCTGGATAGGACTGAGTGGGCAAGACGCCCCAGCCCTCGGTGTTGCTGGCGCCGAGCGCGACAATCCGAACGGTCGTCTGGGCCTGCACCGCAGTTGCCGGCAACAGCATCAGGACGAAGCTTAGGACGGCAAGCGCACGCCAACTGACTGTGGACGGCACTGCTGACATTTCCCGCTCTCCATTCTCTGGGTTGCGTGCGAAAGCCAAGCGGGGTGCTTGGTGCGAGATCGCGCTTCCCGCGCGATCGCACCCTACGGCTGGGCCCCCAGCAGGCGATCGATCTCGCGCACCAGGTCCTTCAGATGGAACGGCTTGGACAGCACCTGGGCGTCCTTTACGGCCTGGGTGCTCGTGTTGAGCGTGACGGCGGCGAAGCCGGTGATGAACATGATCTTGAGGTCGGGGTCGATCTCGCTCGCACGGCGGGCCAGCTCGATGCCGTCCATCTGGGGCATCACGATATCGGTGAGGAGGAGCGTGAAGGGCT
>DATMZP010000463.1:0-4229 GCA_035573595.1 Hyphomicrobiaceae bacterium | reverse complement strand
AGCCTTGTAGATCAACAGCCAATCGGGCTGGATGTGGCACTCGCGCCAGCCCTTCCATTCCCCCTTCAAAGGATGATCACGCCGCGCCATCGGCACCTCTTCTCCGCGGCGCAAAGCGTCAACCACCGTTTCGAGAAGCGCGCGCTTGTAGCCGCGCCGCTCGACACGCTTGAGGTCCTTACTGAACGCACTCGCAAGCCGAAGGGCTTTCATGCCCGCCGCTGGTTGCGTCTCCTCGTGGCTTTGTCAAAGACATCGCCGGTCGCATCCGTGGAGACTTCGCCCTTGCCGGCGTCGAGCTCCTCCATGGCGGCGATCGTCTCGCGGTTGGGGATGCGCACCTCGAACGGCAGGCCCCGGCGCAGCACGATCTGGTGCAGCAGCATGGTCACGGCCTCGGTCGTGCTGACACCCACCTGTGCGAGCACCCTCTCGGCGCGGGCCTTGAGCTGCTTGTCCACTCTGGTGTTGATGTAAGCTTCCTTTGCCATGCCTTCAATGTAACACGCCCGTGTTGCAATTCAAGGCGTCAGGCCGCCTTGCGGGCCTTGATGCGCGCTTTGATCTGTGGCCCCGGTTGTGCGCTGGGCGACGCGCAGATCGTACTGGCTCTGCAGGCTGAGCCACATCTCCGCGCTCGTGCCGAAGTACTGGCTGAGACGCAAGGCCGTGTCGGCCGTAATTGCGCAGGTCCCCATGAGGATCGCGGCAATACGGCTCACCCGGGACATCGATCTCGCGAGCCAGCTGGTTCTGGCTGATAGCCAGCGGGTGCAGAAACTCCTCGAGCAGGATCTCGCCCGGAGGGATAGGGTCAAGAAGCTGAGCCATGACCGCCATCAAGGTAGGCCCAATTCTGTGGCCGCGCACCATATTCTTTTGTGCCGCGCGTTCCAAGCTGATCTAAGAAAACTTGCAGCGGGACGCGACAGACGCGCGATTCGGGCTCTGCGGCGTATTGAGGGCGCATGTCGTGCGCGACTTTCTATTCAGTGCGGCAATGACAGCAGCCCTCATCGGCATCCCGACCCTCGCCCACTGGATATGGACGGAACGCCGCCGCCCATTGGACGACAGCTATCATCGGGTTTTCCTCTACCTCGCCAAGTGGTTCGGAACGGTTTATGCGCTGTTTGCCGCAATCCTCTTGGTGATTGCGTCTGCTGACATGCTGCTTGGTTGGGGATTAGGCTATCCAGCGTGGTCGCTACTGTTCTGTACAGCAATGATTGCCGTCGGGCTGATTATCCGCTGGATGGCCGGACTCTGGCTGGCGAGTCCGCGCGGGTAGCCGCGATTTTGGGGTCAGGCCCGCAGGGCCCGACCCCGGCGACCCATCGCCCGCTAATTCCGGCTCTTGTCCACCAGCGCCCGTTCCTTGATCCAGGGCATCATGGCGCGCAGCTTGGCGCCGACCTCCTCGATCGGGTGGGCATCGTTGAGGCGCCGCGTCGCCTTGAAGCGCGGCAGGCCGGAGCGGAACTCCTGCATCCACAGCGAGGCGAACTTGCCGGTCTGGATGTCCTCCAGGATGCGCTTCATCTCGGCCTTGGTCTCCGGGGTGACGACCCGCGGACCGGACACGTACTCGCCGAACTCCGCTGTGTTTGAGACCGAGTAGTTCATGTTGGCGATGCCGCCCTCGTAGATCAGGTCCACGATCAGCTTCACCTCGTGGCAGCACTCGAAGTAGGCCATCTCCGGCGAATAGCCCGCTTCCACCAGAGTCTCGTAGCCGGCGCGGATCAGCTCAACGAGGCCGCCGCACAGCACGGCCTGCTCGCCGAACAGGTCGGTCTCGCACTCCTCCTTGAAGGTGGTCTCGATGATGCCGGCGCGCCCGCCGCCGATGGCGGCACCGTAGGACAGGAACAGGTCGTGCGCGTTGCCGCTCTTGTCCTGGGCGATCGCCATCAGGCAGGGCACGCCGGCGCCGCGCTGGTACTCCGACCGCACCGTGTGGCCCGGACCCTTGGGAGCGATCATGCCGACATCGAGGTCGGCGCGCGGCTCGATCAGGCTGAAGTGGACGTTGAGGCCGTGGGCGAACATCAGGGCTGCGCCGTTCTTCATGTTGGCGTGCAGGTGGTCCTTGTAGATGTCGGCCTGCAGCTCGTCGGGGGTGAGCATCATGACGATGTCGGCCCATTTGGCGGCCTCGGCCACCTCCATCACCTTGAGCTTCTCCTTCTCGGCCTTGGCCACGCCCGCCGAGCCCTTGCGCAGGGCCACCGCCACCTCCTTCACGCCGGAGTCGCGCAAGTTGAGGACGTGGGCGTGGCCCTGGCTGCCGTAGCCGACCACGGCCACCTTCTTGCCCTTGATCAGGTTGATGTCGGCATCACGATCGTAATAGACGCGCATGGGCGGCTCCCCTTGGGCTTTGGCTGACGCTTGACGGCGTGGGATGGCGCACACGCCTAGCCGCCTGAGCCTTGGCCCGCAAGGGAAAAGCAGCCGCGGGCGAGTTGGTCTCCGAGGTCGCGTCGCGGGGGCGGGGGTCCGACCCCGCCTTTTGCGCGAGGGCTTCCCGTACGCCCCGCTGTTCTCTTTCTGCTCTTTATCTTTCCTTCCGCGAAACTTCCACCTTCTGCCAATTGGCATACAATACACCTCAGCGGCCCGCACTCCGCGCTGCATGGCACTTGAGACAAACGGGCGATTGCCCGGCCTTCTGCAGCGCGTTACAAGCCCTGCCGATGTTATGGCGGCAGGGAGGCAAAGCTCATGGCCGAGATCAAGCAGATGATCGACCGCCCGCTCTCGCCGCACCTCACGATCTATCGGCCGCTCATCAACATGGTGATGTCGATCGTGCATCGCATCACGGGGGGCGCCAACTACGTCGGCACCGTGCTGATCGCGGCCTGGCTGGTGTCGGCGGCCATGGGGCCCGAGGCGTACAATACGGTCAACGCCCTGTTCGGGCATCCGCTCGGCAAACTCGTGCTCTTCGGCTACTCCTGGTCGGTGATCCATCACATGCTGGGCGGCATGCGCCACCTGATCTGGGACACCGGCCGCGGCCTTGCGATCGGCGCCGTCAATGCCCTGTGCTGGCTCACGATCCTCGGCTCCCTGACGCTGACGGCGGCACTCTGGATTGGCGGCATCGCTGCCCGCGGAGGGCTCTGACCCCATGTCCATGCGCACCCCCCTAGCCAAGGTCCGCGGCCTCGGCTCGGCCAGGTCGGGCACCGAGCACTTCTGGCTGCAGCGGCTGACGGCCGTCGCCAACATCGTGCTCGTCTCGTTCCTCATCGGCCTCCTGTTCACCCTCGCCGGCGCCGACTACGACACCGTGCGGCGCACGCTCGCCAAGCCCTACATCGCCATCCCCCTCCTGCTGCTTGTTCTGTCGGCCGTGACCCACATGCGGCTCGGTATGCAGACCATCATCGAGGACTATGTGCATTCGGAGGGTCGCAAGGTGGGGGCGCTGGTTCTGAATACGTTCTTCGCCATCCTGATCGGCATTACCTGCGTGTTCGCCGTGCTGAAGTTGAGCTTCGGAGCTTGAGAGGCATGCCCGCACAAGACGCTCACGCGTCCGGAAAAGGAGTAGCCATGCCGGCCATCAACGGCCGGGCCTATCCGCTGACCGATCACACCTACGACGTGGTGGTGGTGGGCGCCGGCGGCGCCGGCCTGCGCGCCACCCTGGGCTGCGCCGAGGCGGGCTTGCGGACCGCCTGCATCACCAAGGTCTTCCCCACCCGCTCGCACACCGTGGCCGCCCAGGGCGGCATCGCCGCGGCAATCGGCAACATGGGGCCGGACGACTGGCGTTGGCACATGTACGACACCGTCAAGGGCGCCGACTGGCTGGGCGACCAGGACGCCATCGAGTACCTGTGCCGCAACGCGCCCGACGCCGTCTACGAGCTGGAGCACTACGGCATGCCGTTCTCGCGCACCGAGGACGGCAGGATCTACCAGCGCCCGTTCGGCGGCATGACCACCGAGTTCGGCGAGGGCCCGCCGGCCATGCGCACCTGCGCCGTGGCCGACCGCACCGGCCACGCCATGCTGCACACCCTCTACGGCCAGTCGCTCCGCCACTCGGCGGAGTTCTTCATCGAGTACTTTGCCATCGACCTGATCATGGACCAGGACGGCGCCTGCCGCGGCGTGGTGGCGCTCAAGCTCGACGATGGCAGCCTCCACCGCTTCCGCGCCAAGAAGACCATCGTCGCCACCGGCGGCTACGGCCGCGCCTACCTCTCCTG
>DATMZP010000462.1:0-2362 GCA_035573595.1 Hyphomicrobiaceae bacterium | reverse complement strand
GGGCGGTGTAGCCGGAGAGCTGGATCACCTCCATGCGGTCGCGCAGCGGACCGGGGACGGCGTCAAGCACGTTGGCCGTGGTGATGAACACCACCCGGCTCAGGTCGAACGGCACCGCGAGGTAGGCGTCGCGGAAGGTCGAGTTCTGCTCCGGGTCCAGCACCTCCAGGAGCGCGGCGTTCGGATCGCCCTGGAAGCTGGCGCCCACCTTGTCGATCTCGTCCAGCATCATCACGCAGTCGCGCGTGCCGGCCTTGCGGATGGCCTGGACGATGTTGCCGGGCAGCGCGCCGATGTAGGTGCGGCGGTGACCGCGGATCTCGGCCTCGTCGTGCACGCCGCCCAGGCTCACCCGGACGAACTTGCGCCCCATGGCGCGGGCGATGGACTGCCCCAGCGAGGTCTTGCCCACCCCGGGCGGGCCGACCAGGCACAGGATCGGCGCCTTGCCGTGCGGCGCCAGCTTGCGGACCGCCAGATATTCCACGATGCGCCGCTTGATCTTGTCGAGGCCGTAGTGGTCCTCGTCGAGAATGCGCCGCGCCTCGGCGATGTCGATGGACGCCTCCTCCGGCAGGACCCAGGGCAGCTCGATCAGCCAGTCGAGATAGCTCCGCACCATGCCGTGCTCGGCCGAGGCCTCGGGCATGCGCTCCAGGCGGCGCAGCTCCTTCTTGGCCTGGTCCTCCACCTCCTTGGGCATGCGCGCCTTCAGGATGGCCTCGCTCAGCTCGGCGATCTCGGCCTTGCCCTCCTCGCCCTCGCCCAGCTCGCGGCGGATGGCGGCCATCTGCTCGCGCAGGAGCACCTCGCGCTGGCGCTCGTCGAGGGCGACCCTGGTCTGGCGGCCGATTTCCTGCGACAGGCGCAAGACCTCGATGCGCTGGGCCAGCAGGCGCGCCACCTTGTCCATGCGGGCGCCGACGTCGATGGTCTCCAGGACCTCCTGCTTCTCCTCGGGCTTGAGGTCCATGTAGGCGGCGGCGAGGTCGGCCAGCTGTGCCGGCGAGGCGATGGTCTGGATCGCCGCCAGCAGATCGGGCGGCGCCTGCGGAAGAAGCTGCAGGGCCTCCAGCGCCTGCTGCTGCAGGCTCAAGAACCGCGCCTCGATCTCGGGGCTCCGCGCATCCGGCTCTGGGATGCGCACCGCGCGAGCGACCAGAAACGGCCAGCCGTCGAGGAACTCCAGCACCTCGAAGCGCTGCTCGCCCTGGCAAACGAGGTGGTGCGCGCCGTCCTGCCCCGTGACGTAGCGCGCGAGATTGGCGACGCAGCCGACGCGATGCATGTCGGCCGGCCCTGGATCGGCCACATCGGGGTGGCGCTGCATCAGGATGCCGAGCTGGCGCTGCTCCCGCATGGCCTGTTGGGCGGCGGCCACCGAGCGCGGCCGGCCGACCGTGATCGGCAGCACCAGGCCGGGAAACAGCACAGTCCCGCGGACGGGGACGACGATGAGCGAATCGGAGGGGGGCGGAGGGTAGCCCGTTGCCGTTCCCGCGCCCGCTGCGGCCGGCGCATCTGCAGGCGCATCTGCATCAGGCACGGGATGCCTCCGCCTTCTCGAGCCTGACGAGCAGGCAGCCGTTGACCACCAGCCGGCGCGGATGCCGATAGGAGCCGGGGGGGAGCCGCACGCGGCGCTCGAACCGCCCCTGGGGGAGCTCCAGCCTGTGAATGACGGCCGATTGCAGCTCGCGCGGCAATATCCGCGTGCCGGCGATCGCCAGGTCGCCGTCGACGATGGCGGCCTCGACCTGATCCGCCTCGACACCCGGCAGGGCGACGATGACCAGCAGCTCGCGCTCGGTCTCCAGGATGTCCACCGGCGGCTCCCAGGCGGGCGCCTGCGTTGCCGAGCCGACCGGCCTGAACACCTCCCGATGCAGCCGCTCCGCCCGCGCCAGCAGCGCGAACGCCTCGGACCACATCCAATCGGGCGGAAAGCCTCGGTCCATTACATCAAGACCTGCCGTGCTGGGTCATCGCCGCGACCGTAGCGATCGGACATCGGCGCCTCGCCAACGGCCAGCAGCAAGCGCGCCGAGCGTTAACGGGTTAACGGCGCGGGCCGTAGCCACCGCAGCAGCCTTCCTCCCAAAAAGGGGCGCTGGGAGCCGTGGCACGGGCCGGGTCAGTGCAGGCGGTAGTCGCCGGAAACGAGCCTCAGCTCGGTCGGGCCGATCAGCTTCTTGTGCGCCACGGTCACCCGGTAGAGCTTGCCTTCGAGATTGCGCGACCAAAACTGCAGGAACTCTTGCAGGCGGGGAAACAACGGGTGCACGTCGTATTCCTGCCAGATGAAGCTCTGCAGCAGGGAGGGATGGTCCGGCAGGCGATAGAGGATTTCGGCCGTCGTCAG
>DATMZP010000461.1:0-3311 GCA_035573595.1 Hyphomicrobiaceae bacterium | reverse complement strand
AGATCGTCGGCCCCGGAGAGACCAGGGCGAGGTCGAGGCCCATGAACAGGGTTACGGCTGCCGAGGCGGCCAGCAGGCGGCGGCGGACACCTCTCATGGCGAGCATCCCTCCTCTTCTGTCGGTATCGGCCCGGTCCCCATCGGCTTGGCCCGCATCAGCCGGGTCGCGTCCATGTCAGGTTCGCACCGTCATGCCGTCGGCAAGCGACAGGCGATAGGCCCGCAGCGCCGGCAGCAGCCCCGCGGCGCAACCCGCCAGGACGATGGCGCCCAGCGTCGCCCAGGCCTCCGGCTTCAGCGGTCCGATGGCAAGATTGAGCCCGTAGGCGGCATCGACGTAAGGCCGCGCCAGCAATAAGGCGGCATAAAGGAGGAGGACGCCGAGGACAACCCCGGCCGCCGTCAGCACCCCGGCTTCGGCCATGAGCAGGCCCAGCACCGTGCGCGGCCGGGCCCCCACCGAGCGCAGGATCGCCATCTCCCGCCGCCGCTCGTTCAAGGTCGAGAGGATCATGGTGAGCATGCCGAGGATAGCCGTGGCCACCACCATGGCCGACACGACTTTCAGCGCCGTCTCGGCCGTGCCGACCAGCTCCCACAGCTCCTGCAGGGCGGCGCCGGGCAGGATGGCGGAGAGCGGCTCCGCCCGGTACTCGTTGATGGCGCGCTGCAGCCGGAAGGCGGCGAGCTTGGACTTGAGACCGACCAGGGCGGCGGTGACGGCCTTCGGCGTCAGGTCCATCTTGCGGACATCGTCGGCGGAGACCGACTGGCCGGGAATGCGGGCGCCGCTCTGCCAGTCGACGTGGATGGCCTCGATGGCCGCAAGGCTGACATGCACGGTGCGGTCAACGGGGGTGCCGGTCTTCTCCAGGATGCCCGAGACCCGGAACGGCTTGTCATCGTGCTCCAGGAAGGATACCGCGCCCAGCCCGTGCGAGAGGACGATGGCATCGCCCACCTTGTAGCCGAGCCTGGCCGCCACGTCGGCGCCAACGACCGCGTCGAACAGGTCGGAGAACGGTGCGCCGGCGCGGAACGCGAGCCCCCGCGTCTGGCGGTACTTGTAGTGGGCGAAGTAGTCGGGCGTGGTGCCGAGCACGCGGAAGCCGTGGTGGCTGTCGCCCAGCGAGAGCGGCACGATCCAGGCCACCTCGGGGCGCCTGGCGATGTCCCGGTAGGTCTCCCAGGTGACGTTGTTGGTGGCGTTGCCGATGCGGAACACCGAGTAGAGCAGCAGGTTCAGGCTGCCGCTGCGGGCACCGACGATGAGATCGGTGCCGGAGATGGTGTCGGCGAAGCTCTGGCGCGCTCCGGTGCGCACCTCCTCCACGCCGAGCAGCAGCACGACGCTGGCGGCGATGGTGGCGATGGTGAGGAGCGCCGTGACCCAGCGGTTGAGCAGGGACTGCACGGCGAGGCGCAGCACGATCATGCGGCCCCCCTCTCTGGCCGCGAGGCTTGGGCGATGTCGGCGAGCCGCAGCACCCGGTCGAAGCGGGGCGCCAGCGTCTCGTCGTGGCTCACCATGATGAGGGCGGCCCCGGCGGCGCCGGTCTCGGCGAACAGCAGGTCGAGGAAGGCGCCCTGGCGGTCGCGGTCGAGCGCCGAGGTCGGCTCGTCGGCCACCACGATCTCGGGCGAGCCGATCAGGGCCCGCGCGGCGGCGACGCGCTGCTGCTGGCCGACGCTCAGGTTGGCCGCCGAGTGGCTGTGCAGCAGGCTGGGCTCCAGGCCGAGCCGGGCCAGCAGGCGCCCGGCCTCGTCGGCTGCAGGGCCGCCGGCCGTGGCGCGCCGGCGCCGGCTAGGAGCGAAGCTCAACGGCAGCAGCACATTGTCGATCACCGAGCCGTAGGGCAGCAGATTGAACATCTGGAAGATGATGCCGAAGTGCTCGGCGCGGCAGGCGTCGCGCGCCGCGGCGCCGAGCTTCGTCAGGTCCCGGCCCAGGATCTCGATCCGGCCCGACTGCGGCGCGAGGATGCCGCACAGGAGGCTGAGGAATGTGGACTTGCCGCTGCCCGACGGCCCGACCAGCAGGATGCGCTGGCGCGCCGGCAATGCGAAATCCTTGACGGCGAGCGAGAAGGCGCCCTTCCCCGGCCAGGCGAACCGGATGTCGCTCAGCCGGACGATGCCGGGCGCCTCGCCGGCGGCGGGCTCAGCCAGGGCGAGGGCCATCGCAGCGCCCTACATCATGCCGCCGAGGTCGATGCGGGGATTGACGCGGGTCACCTCGAACCGGCTCTGCTGCTTGGGCGTGACGACCGTGACATCGAGCTTCTGGGCGCCGGCGAACACCTTGAAATAGCTGAAGGTGATGCCGGTGAGGCCGGATGGATTCTTACACTCGAAGGCGTACTCGGCCCGGAAAGAGGAATGCCCGTCGTCCGCATGCTCGTCCTTGGTGGTGTCTTTGCCGTCGCCTTTGGCAGCCTCCTTGTGGTCATGGTCCTTGTCGGCGCCGTGGTCGTGATCGTGACCTTCGCCTTCGATGGCGACCCGGGACGCCTCAAGCACGCATCCGGCCGTAGCCGGCAGCTGGAACAGCGCGTCGGCCGCCTCAAGCTGCGCCTCGGCCTTCTCGACGGCCGTGGTCTGCTTCTGCGTCTTGGCCTTGTGCTCGAAGCCCACGATATCCGCGCCCGGCGCCTCCAGCTCCATGGTGAGGCGCGTGCCCTCCAGCGCGATGTTGAGCGTGCCCCGCCCGTGCTCGTGTGCGCCCGCCTGGCGCTGCTGCGCGTGTCCCGCCCCCGCAGCTGCCACTAACCCAAAGCCGACGGCAAACAACACCCCTGTCCGCATGCTCAGGTCCTCCTGGCTTCGTGCCGTGCCCGGCGTGGCGCTCTCCGCCTGCTCTTCAGAGCGGTCAGCCCGGCATGTTGCTCGATCGCATGACCCAACGATGGGTTATAAGATGTTATAACATTGCATGCAATGGCCGCCAGCGCCGTTCACCCGCGCCCCTGCAGCGCCGCCTCCAGGCCCGGCACGTGCTGTGCGCCCTGCACCTGCAAGGTCGAGCCCTTGAGGTCTTCGCCAAACGGCTGGAAGCGGGGGCTAGTGCCGGCGCTGCCCTCGGAACCGCCCTGGGGCCCGCCCCCGGAGACGCCCCCTGGGCCTCCAATGTGCCGGACCAGGAAGGCCTCGATGACGGCATAGGAGGAGATGCGGTTCTCCGGCAGGCTGAAGCCGTGGCCCTCGTCGGGGTAGAGCACATAGGTGACGGGCAGGCCGCGGGCGCGGGCGGCGGCGACGATCTGGTCCGACTCGGCCTGCTTGACGCGCGGGTCGTTGGCGCCCTGCATGAT
>DATMZP010000460.1:0-2995 GCA_035573595.1 Hyphomicrobiaceae bacterium | reverse complement strand
ACGCCCGGCACCTCCTTTAGCTCGTCGGCGACGCCCAGCTCCTTGCGGCGGGCGTCGCGCTCGGCCTCCTGCTTCTCCAGGAACTCGCGGGCGCGGGTCTGGATCTCGCTGGCGGTGTCCTCGTCGAAGCCCTCGATGTGGGCGATCTCGCTGGGCTCCACGAAGGCCACCTCCTGCACGGTCTCGAAACCCTCGGTGGCGAGCAACTGGGCGATCACCTCGTCAACGTCCAGCGCCTCCATGAACAGCTGCGACCGCTCGGTGAACTCCTTCTGGCGCCGCTCCGATTCCTCCTGCTCGGTGACGATGTCGATGTCCCAGCCCGTCAACTGGGAGGCGAGGCGCACGTTCTGGCCGCGGCGGCCAATGGCGAGCGACAGCTGGCTCTCGGGCACCACCACCTCGATGCGGTTGGACTCCTCGTCGAGCACCACCTTGGTCACCTCGGCCGGGGCCAGCGCGTTGACGATGAAGGTGGCGGCATCCTGGTTCCACTGGATGATGTCCACCTTCTCGCCCTGCAACTCGCCCACCACCGCCTGCACGCGCGCACCGCGCATGCCGACGCAGGCGCCGACGGGGTCGATGGAGGAATCCTTGGAGATGACGGCGATCTTGGCGCGCGAGCCCGGATCGCGCGCCACCGACTTGATCTGTACGATGCCGTCGTAGATCTCGGGCACCTCCTGGCGGAACAGCAGCGACATGAACTCGGGCCGGCCTCGGGAGAGGAAGATCTGGGGCCCGCGCTGCTCGCGCCGCACGTCGTAGATGTAGGCGCGGATGCGGTCGCCCAGGCGCACGTTCTCGCGCGGGATCATCTCGTCGCGGCGGATGATGCCCTCGGCGCGGCCGAGGTCCACGATGACGTTGCCGTACTCCACGCGCTTGACCGTGCCGTTGACGATCTCACCCACGCGGTCCTTGTATTCGTTGTGGTGGCGCTCGCGTTCCGCCTCGCGCACCTTCTGCACGATCACCTGCTTGGCGTTCTGGGCCGCCACGCGGCCGAAATCCAAGGGTGGCAGCGCCTCGACGATGGTGTCTCCCACCTGGGCGTCGCGCTTGCGGCGCATGGCGTCGGCCAGGGTGATCTGGGTGGAGTCGTTCTCCACCTGCTCCACCACCGTGAGGACGCGCGTGAGCTTGGTCTCGCCGTTCTTGGGGTTGATCTCGCAGCGGATGTCGTTTTCCGCCCCGTAACGCGACTTCGCCGCCTTGGTGATGGCGTCCTCCATCGCCTCGATGACAATATTGCGGTCGATCGCCTTCTCGCGGGCCACCGCGTCCGCGATCTGCAACAGCTCGAGCCGGTTTGCGCTTACGCCTACCTGCGCCATAGCTTCCGCGTCCTCCTTCTCCAGTCTCAGTCGCCCGGGACCGCCACCCGGAACCGCCCGGGGTGGGCAGGTCAGTTGCCCGGGGCGTCGCCGGCGTCGTCCTGCGGCGGCGGGTTGCCGGCCGCCTTTTTGGCGCGCCTCAGTGTGTCGCGAATAAGCTCGTCGGTCAGGACCAGCCGCGCTTCGGCGATCAAGCCGATCGGCAGGGTGACCTCCGGGCCGCCCTGATCGGCCGGCACCTCCAGTTGCACGTCGTTGCCGGCGAGCCCCCTGAGGATACCGCGGAACCGGCGGCGGCCGCCCACCAGCTCCTTCGTCTCGACCCTGGCCTCATGCCCCGCCCATGCCACGAAATCCGAGGGCCTGGCCAGCGGCCGGTCAATTCCCGGTGAGGAAATCTCCAACGTGTACTGGCCCGCGATCGGGTCGTGGGCGTCGAGCAGCGGCGACAGCTGGCGCGAGACGTCGGCGCAGTCCTCCACCGTCATGGTGCCGTCAGGACGCTCGGCCATGATCTGGAGAGTGGTCCCGTTGCGGCCGGAGACAGTGACACGCACGACGCGGTAGCCGAGGTCGTTCAGGGTCGGCTCGACCAAGGCCGCGATCTCGCCTGCAACTCCCGTCTCGCTGAAGAAGCGCGCCTCGGACACCGCGCCGCTCACGTTCTCTGTCACCATCCGAGCATCGCTGGAAATGGCCCCGACCGCCCATGAGGTCAAGCCAAAGAGGCCAACCCAAAAGAAAAAGAGCGGACCCGAAGGGCCCACTCTCAGAGTTGAGATGATCATGAGCGTGCTGACACTAGGCGCATGTTGCGTGTTTGGCAAGCACGAAGTGTAAAAAATGTCGCACTTGTGCCGCGGCGCAGCAAAAAGGTTCGAGCGCGACCTCGAGGCGAGAGGCCTGACCCCTTTGCAGAGCCGTCAGACCCTCTCGAACGTCAGAAAATAGCAGGGCCGCCCGGCGGCGACCGCCTTGGCCTCGTAGCGGGTCTGGGGCCAGTCGGATGGGCGCCGGCGCCAATCCCGCGGCCCCTGCGCGGTCCAGCGCAGAGCCTGGTTGTGGATGGCCGCCTGGAGCATGGCGGAGGCGTACTCCGGGGCGTCGCTGGCCATCCGCAGCTCGCTGCCCGGCCGCAGGATGCGGGCGATCTCGGCGAGGGTTGCAGGGGAAACCAGCCGCCGCTTGTGGTGGCGTCTCTTTGGCCACGGGTCGGGGAACAGGATGAACACCCGCCCGACGCCGGCCTCCGGGAGGAGCCGCAACAGGGGCCTGGCGTCCCCGGCCAACACTTTGACGTTGGCCAGGCGCTCCATCTCGATGGCGCTGAGGAGCTTGATAATGCCATCCTCGAACGGCTCGCAGCCGAGGAACCCCACGTCCGGATTCGCCTTGGCTTGCCAGACGAGATGCTCTCCGCCGCCGAACCCGATCTCCAGCCATACCTCCCGCACCGGGACCGAAAACAGCGAGGGCAGGTCCGTCAATGGCGCATCTCCTGGAACGGCCACGCGCGGCAGCACCTCCCGCCATAAAGACTGCTGGCGGGCACTGGGCGTCCGGGCGCGGCGGCGCCCATAGCTGCGCAAGTCCTCCTGGGGTTGTCGGTTTGTCATTACAATCAGGTTTCAGGGATTAGGGATTAGGGATTAGGG
>DATMZP010000459.1:0-2069 GCA_035573595.1 Hyphomicrobiaceae bacterium | reverse complement strand
TTGCGGGTCAAGCCCGGGGGTGACGGCTGAGTTTGCTGCTAGGCAGCGGATTACTTAATCGCCTGCGGATTGATGGGCGAGCCGGTGCCGCCGGGGATGATGAGTGGCGCTCCGCAGAAGAAAAACTCGTAGACCTTGTCGGCGGCGCAGTCCCGGCTGAGCTCCTTGAGGTTGAACATCTCGCCCATGTAGAGCCCCATGGCCGGGATCACCACCCAGTGCCAGGGCTGGTTCACGTCGGGAGTCTCGTTGGGCCGCACCTCGACGCCCCAGGTGTCGGAGCACACGCCCGCCACCTCTTTGTCGTGCAGCCAGTAGCAGCTCTCGAACCTGAGGCCAGGCGCGTCGCCGCCGGCATAGCCGCCCCACTCGCCGCGCGTGTTGCAGGCCTCCATCTGGCCGGTGCGGATAATGACAAAGTCGCCCTTGCGGATCTCCACCTTCTGGGCGGCGGCGCAGGCGTCGAGCTCGTCGTTGGAGATGCCATAGCCGTCGGCCAGCGTCTCGACGCCCTTGAAGCGGGCGATGTCGAGCAGAACCCCGCGGCCCACCAGCTTGTCCTTGGCGTGCTCGATACCGAGCACCCCGAGGCCGTTGGAGTCCACATTGGACGCATCGTGCCCGTTGTACATCTTGCCGTCGTAGAAGATGTGGCCCAGCGAATCCCAATGCGTGGCTGACTGGATCGGCATGTTGATCGCATCGTCGGCGTAGGCCAGCCGCGGCTGCTTGCCTGCGAGCGCGTCGGTGCCGGTGGCCAGCATGGTGTGGATCGGGTTCCAGCGCTTGCCGAACAGGCCCCGCTGCGGGCCGCTCTGGCCCAGCGGGATGCCCAAGGCGAAGGTCTTGCCGCCCTTTATGAGCTTGCTGGCGGCCACCACCTCGGCCGGGGTGACGTGGTTGAGCGTGCCGACCTGGTCGTCCTTGCCCCAGCGGCCCCAGTTGGAGAGCGCCTTGAAGGCCTCGTCCACGGCCTGTCGGGAGACCTTGATGTTCCGGCTGGAGGACTGCCCTGGCATGGTTCCACCCCTTTTTTGCTTGTGAGACGCCGCGCACCCGTGCTTCCCCGCACATTTTGCACGGCGCGGGCGGCATTGCCAGCGACCGCGAACTGGGCTTCGATCATAGGAAAATGATCGGGGTGCCGCGACCGGCACCATCACCTGAGGAGATTTGCCCCATGGCCACCGCGGAGACCGTTGCGAAGACAACGCCCACGCCCGCCAACCCGCGCGCCCACTGGCCCGTCGAGCTGCAACGGGAGCTGGAGGAGAACCGGTTCAATCCCGTTGTCGGCAGCGTGCTGGTGTCGGAGACCGACAAGGTACGCGTCTGGCACCTGACGATCCCGGCCGGAAAGCGCTGCACCTTCCACCGCCACGTGCTCGACTACTTCTGGACCTGCCACACCCACGGCAAGGCCCGCGGCTATTTCGAGGACGGCAGCATCACCCAGTCGGTGCACTTCCCCGGCGATACGAAGCACCTCGCCTACGGCGCCGGCGAGTACATGCTGCACAGCGTGGAGAACATCGGCGACACCGACCTCTTGTTCACCACGGTGGAGTTCCTTGAGAGCGCCAACCCACCGCTGCCAGTGCCGGATGGGGTGAGGCTCAAGACGGCGGCGTAGGCTGGCGCTGCGAGACTACGTCGGCGCCGGATTTGCCGACAAGTTGAGCCGGACATGTCGGCCAGCGACGGGGAAAGGGACATCGATGCGTTGCACCCTCCGCTTCTCGCTGGTCGTCACCGATAGATGTAGGTGACCACAAACGTGCGATCGACCGGCGGGGCGTTGGGAGGCGGAAAAGGAAAGCTCGACTGCCGAACAGCGAACACCACGCTCTGATCCATCATGGGGTTCCCGGAGCTCCTGACGAGGTGCACCTCGACCAGATTGCCATCTTGCGACAGCAGAATTCGGACGGTGACGTTGCCGCGCGCGGGGTCCATGTCGGGCATGGTCTTGCGCAGAGCCCGGATGACGCCGCGCCCGAACTCGTCGTTCTCGCCCGACCGCGTGATCCCGGCGGGGCGTGCGAAGGCGGTGCCGCCGCCTCCAGACA
>DATMZP010000458.1:0-3363 GCA_035573595.1 Hyphomicrobiaceae bacterium | reverse complement strand
AGCTTGGGCAGGGCAACGGTCAGCGCCGATCCGTCGATGAAGGCCATCGCCGACGCGAGCACGCACGCGGCCAGCACCATGCGCCGACGCGCCGGGGGGATTTCGCGCCCCAGCTCACGCGGGCAGGGCTCTGCCGCAATGACCCCGCGGCTGCACGGCTCCACCATCGGCTGTGCCATCTATTCGCCCCCACATTCAGCTTGGCGCCCAGCTTGGCGCCCAGCTGGGCGTCATGCGCCGGCTGCCGCGGCCTCGCATCGTTCTGCTGCCTTCAGCCGAGGCGTTCGGCTTCGGCGGGCAGCTGCCTCGTCGGCACAAAACGCTGCAGTCTGCACCATACTGGCAGAGATCGCGCGACCGTGGCGCAATCGTGCCGCTTTCGCGACTCATTTATACAGAGCAACCGCCTGCGACACGTTCCCGGAGCGCGCGCGCTTCGAGGACGGTGCGGAGCTCCAGGGACGGGGAACTGTGGCGCCGCGGCGATGTTGACCGATGGGCGGTGGACCGCAATCGCAAGCCAAGGAGGATGGAGATGCCTACCAAGACGACTGCGACGACCAAGGTGCAGCCGACCAGCCCGTATCTGACGGTGAAGGGCGCCGCCGACGCCATCGCCCTCTACAAGAAGGCGTTCGGTGCCAAGGAGAAGGCCCGCATGCCGGCCGAGGACGGCAAGCGCCTCATGCATGCCGATATCACCATCAACGGCGGCACCGTGCTGCTCTGCGACGAGTTCCCCGAGTACGGCGGCCCGCCCGCGCCGAGCAAGGCGCAGCCGGCGCCGGTGGCGGTCACCATCCAGTTCAAGAAGCCGGCCGACGTGGACGCCACGTTCCGGCGCGCCGTCGATGCCGGCTGCAGCGGCCTCCAGGAGCCGCAGGACATGTTCTGGGATGCGCGCTTTGCCATGCTCGCTGATCCCTTCGGCCACCGGTGGTTCCTGAACGCGCCGCTGCCGAAGAAGAAGCCGGCGCCCAAGAAGAAGGCCGCGGCGAGGAAGAAGTAGCGCGAATTGCGAGATGGTGAGTGGCGAATGGGGATTTCCATTCGCCATTCGCGATCAGGCCGTCGCCGGCGCGCCAACAGGCTGCGCGCGGGTCGGCACGCCGCGCTCGCGACGGCCGGCCGTCTGCCAGGCCAGCGTGTGCCGCTCCACCCAGCGGGCGAGCGCATCGAAGGCCACCGACAGCACCAGGATCATGAGGATGCCGGCGAACACGCGCGGGCTGTCGAGCACGGTGCGGTAGCGGGTGACCAGGTAGCCGATGCCGGCAGCGGCGGTGAGCATCTCGGAGACCACCACGCCGATGATTGCGAGCGCGCCGCCCAGCCTGAGGCCCGACAGCACGGTGGGGATGGAAGCCGGGATGACGACGCGGGCGATCTGCTGCGGCACGCTGGCGCCCATGCTGCGTGCCGCGAGCAGGAAATTCTGGTCGATGGTGCCGATGCCGGCGGCGGTGGAGAGCATCACGGGGAAGAAGCCGTAGATGCCGGCGAAGGCGATCTTGGACTCCGACCCGATGCCGAACCAGGCGGTGAAGATCGGATAGAGGATCACGATCGGCACCGCATAGAGGCTGGAGAACACGGGCAGCAGCAGGCCGCGCAGGCTGGCCAGCCCGCCCACCAGCGCGCCGACCAGGATGCCGCCGCCGCAGGCCAGGGCCATGGCGAGCACCACCTCGTAGAGCGTCACCAGGAGGGCGTGGGCGTACTCGTCCCAGCCCTGCACCAGCACGATGAGCGTCTTGGACAGCGCGGGCAGGAACAGCTCCGGGATCACGCCGGTACGCGGCACCAGCTCCCACAGCGCCAGGAGCAGCACCAGGATCAGGCGACGCACGGTGGCGGGGGAAGGTCGTCGCATGGCGGCTCTCAGTCTCCGGCGGTCAGTCTACGGGCCGTGTCATCCGGACATGAAGTAGGGAGTGGGGAATGGGGAAATGGGGAGTGGGGGACATCACGCCTCCGCTTTGTCTTGCAGCGACCTGATCAGCGCCCGCAAGAGCTTGCCGACCCGCTCGCACTTGCTCAAGATCTGCTCTGCGTCCGCCCCGGGCAGCAGCTCGACTGCTTGCGCGAGCAAAACGTGTGATTCCAGCTCCTTGAGGGAGCCCTGAGATACGCGAAGAGACTGAATGTAGTATCCGGTACTCTCGCGTCCGTTGCCTTCCGCGATATTGCCGGGGATCGAGGCTCCTGCGCGTCGAATCTGCGACGTTAGGCCGAATGCCTCGGTGCGAGGAAAGGAGCGCGTCTTGAAGTAGCAAAGCTTGGCCAGCTCCAGACTTTGCTGCCAAACTACCAAGTCGCGGTATGAGAGAATTGGCGACATGCGGGCCTCCCCCCACTCCCACATAGGCCAGTATAACCGTTCTCGGAACGGGAAAAGCGGAAAAGCACCGGTGACTGAAACAAATCTCGTTTCCGGTCCCATTCTCCTTGCCTCCTCAGATCTAGGGGATGGTGACCTTTTAGCTAGCGCTGGCGATTTTTGGGCCACGAGCGCCTGATCGCGGCCCAGATGAGCACGATGGGGATAGCCCCGAACAATAAGACGTACGTAAATACCGTCGACCCAAACGCAGCGATTTCTGGAAATGAGACCACACCATGCAAAAAAAGAAAGTAAATGATAATGCTTGGCATGAATGAGGCGGCCATCACAAGCGCTCGGATTCTCGCACGCGTGCGCCAAGGCAGTGTGCGCGTCAGCCAGAGTGCGCCTGCCGTCAGTACTAGGCCGCCCATCGAGGCACCAGAATAGACGAGCAGGATCGCCTTATTGCTTGCCAAGACTGTGCTCCGCAAAGTGAGGGAGAGGCTCGCTGGGCTGTCTAGCGGGTAGGTGCCGGGGCGGACCTGACTGCAACAGATCTGCGATTGTCTTTGGACGTGACCCAATGGCTCGCACTTTGACCTGCCGCATCTTGAACGCCGTCTCTTGTAGTTGCGTCAGCAGAAGCTGGAGTCCTTGCGGTGGCCGTTTCCCCCACTCCCCACTCCCTATTTCCCCACTCCCCAACGACTACAACGATTACCTCAGTCCTTCTTGCGGATCTGCTGCCAGATGCGGTCGCGCAGGCGGCCGAAGACGTCGGTGGCCATCATCTCGTAGGTGCGGGGGCGCGGCAGCGCGATGTCGATGCGGTCGATGATGCGTCCCGGCCGCGCCGACATGACCAGCACCTCGTCGGCCAGATACACCGCCTCGGTGAGGCTGTGGGTGACGAACACCACGGTCTTGGCGGTCTGCGACCAGATACGGAGCAGCTCGTGTCCCATGGTCATGCGCGTCTGCTCGTCGAGCGCGGCGAACGGCTCGTCCATCAGCAGCACCGGCGGGTCCTGCACCAG
>DATMZP010000457.1:0-2626 GCA_035573595.1 Hyphomicrobiaceae bacterium | reverse complement strand
CGAGGACCTCTACCACCGCCTCAACGTGGTGCCCCTGCGTGTGCCGGGCCTCGCCGAGCGGCGCGACGACATCCCCCAGCTCATCCAGTTCTTCGTCAAGCAGGTGGCGCAGTCGTCGGGTCTGGCGCCGCGCAAGATCGGCGAGGACGCCATCGCCGTGCTGCAGGCCCACGACTGGCCGGGCAACGTGCGCGAGTTGCGCAACAACATCGAGCGGCTGCTGATCCTCTCGGGCGGCGACGCCGAGGCCATCATCACCGCCAACCTGCTGCCCGAGGAGATCGGCTCCAACGTGCCGCTGCCCGTGAACGGTGGCGCCGAACACCTGATGTCGCTCCCCCTGCGCGAGGCGCGCGAGATCTTCGAGCGCGAGTACCTGCTGGCCCAGATCAACCGCTTCGGCGGCAACATCTCCCGCACGGCCGAGTTCGTCGGCATGGAGCGCTCCGCCCTCCACCGCAAGCTGCGTGCGCTCGGCGTCAGCTCCCAGGAGCGCACCGGCGAGGTGGTGCGCACAGCGTAGTGGGCGTGTGCGTGGGGACTCCTCGAACCGTAGGGTGCAATAAGCGAAGCGCATTGCACCGATGGCGTCCTACCCCGAGGCCGGATGCGCCGGCGAGGTCGCATCGGTGCAATACGCGCTACCGCGCTACTGCACCCTACCCTGCTGCGCCAGCCGTGCCGCCCTCAGCCGGGCGAAGTCGTCGCCGGCGTGGTAGGAGGAGCGCGTCAACGGGCTCGCCGATACCATGAGGAAGCCCTTGGCGTAGGCGATGCGCTCGTACTCCTTGAACGTCTCGGGGGTGACGAACTCCTTCACCTCGGCGTGCTTGCGGGTGGGTTGCAGGTACTGGCCGATGGTGAGGAAATCCACGTCGGCCGAGCGCAGGTCGTCCATCAGCTGCAGCACCTCATCGCGCGTCTCACCGAAGCCGACCATGATGCCCGACTTGGTGAACATGGGCCGCGCCAGCTCCTTCACCCGCTGCAGCAGTCGCAGCGAATGGAAGTAGCGCGCGCCAGGGCGGATCTTGAGATAGAGCGAGGGCACCGTCTCGAGGTTATGGTTGTAGATGTCGGGCGCCGCCTCCACCACGGTCTCCAGGGCGCCGTGCTTGCGCAGGAAGTCGGGGGTGAGCACCTCCACGGTGGTTCTGGGTGTCAGCGCCCGGATGGCACGGATGGTGGCTGCGAAGTGACCGCCTCCCCCGTCCGGCAGGTCGTCGCGATCCACTGACGTGACGACGATGTGATCGAGGCCGAGCTTGGCCACCGCCTGCGCCACGTTCTCCGGCTCGGCCGCGTCGAGCGCGCCGGGCAGCCCGGTCTTGACGTTGCAGAAGGCGCAGGCGCGGGTGCAGGTGTCGCCCATGATCATCATGGTGGCGTGGCGGCCGGCCCAGCATTCGGCAATGTTGGGGCAGCCCGCCTCCTCGCACACCGTATTGAGGCCGTGCTGGCGCAGGATGGCCCGCGTCTCGGTGAACTGCGGCGAGGAGGCGGGCAGCCGCACCCGGATCCAATCGGGCTTCTTCAGCGCCGGGGTGTCGGGCTTGTTCGCCTTCTCGGGATGGCGCGGACGTGTGTCGAGGATGGTGACCATGCTGTCCTGGTGCATCGCGGTGGCGGTAGACCCAGAGGGCCTGACACCTGCATCGGTGGGCACCCTGGAAGGTGGCCGGCCGGACGGCTGAAATCAAGTCGCAAGCCGCCGGTCGGCTCCGGCGCCACGATCTGGCGGTCGCGGTCCGCCAATCACGGCCGGCCCGGCCCGGGCCAGGCGCAGCACGGGTTGAACCGGTAGTTGAGCCGCACCACGACGTTCTGGATGTCCACGTCCAGGTCGTTGAACTGCGTGTCCGCGATCGGGGGCGGCTCGATATCCTTGCGGAAATGGATGAAATTGTACTCGACGCCGAGAAACAGGCTCGGTGTCAGGGCGTAGTCGATGCCGACGCCGGCCGTCCACCCGGTCTCGCGGCCGCTCGATGAGGTAATGGCCCCGGTGGAGAATTGCCGGTAGTCCACGTCGACCTCGGCGTTGGCCAGTCCGCCCTTGGCATAGGCGAGCCAGCGCCCGTCGGCGTAGCCGATCCGCCCGGTCAGCAGGAAGATGTCGCGCACCTCCACCGACCGGGACAGGTCCGGCAGGAGTGCTTCGATGTTCAGCAGGAGCGGCGATGTCTTGGTGGTGTCGAAACGGAGCATGTTGAAGCCCACCTCGACGCCGGCCACCAGCTTGCCGAACTGGCGCTGCCAGCCTCCCTGCACGCCGCCGGTGACGGAATTCTCCGAGTTGCCGTAGGTCGCCGCCTGGAAAAACTCGGGGCTGTTGGGAAACAGGACCTCGGTCGACTCGGCCTCGGCGGTGGCGCCCCCCAGATGCGCGCCCATGTAGTATCCGCTCCAGTCGAAGACGAAGAAGCCCGAGGGCGCATAGGGGCTGTAGTCGTCGGCCGCGGGATCGCGCGCGCCGGCCGGCAGGGCGCTCAGGCCGAGCCCGCACATGACTGCAATGGCAAGCCTCCAGGCATATCGATACCCCATGCATTCCCCCGCTCGAGCGAATCATGCCGCGCTCGAACGATCCGGCACCTCGGCATCGGAGACAAGCTCAGACGCCGGC
>DATMZP010000456.1:0-7881 GCA_035573595.1 Hyphomicrobiaceae bacterium | reverse complement strand
ATTTCGGCTGGGCTACGGCCAAGATCACCGAGATTGCCGACAAGCACGCCGGGGGCAGGGTGGTGTCGATGCTGGAAGGGGGCTACAACCTCGCCGCGCTGGCTCGGTCGGCGGCTGTTCATGTGGGTGTGTTGATGCAGGCGGGGAAGTAGGCGAATGGGGAGTGGCGAATGGCGAATGGTCAGTGGCGAATGGAGCATCGGCGCCACTTTCCGCCGCTCGCTATTCCCCATTCGCCACTGACCATTCGCCATTCGCCGGCGCCGCCGCCCAACCGAGAGAGACGAGACCCGTGATGGCCATGGCCAGACCGCTCGCCGAGATCAAGGACATGAGCTTCGAGCGCGCGCTCAAGGAGCTGGAGAGCATCGTCGAGCGGCTTGAGAAAGGCGCCGTCGAGCTGGAGGAGAGCATCGTCATCTACGAGCGCGGCGAGGCCCTGAGGGAGCATTGCGACCGGCTCCTCAAGCAGGCCGAGGCCAAGGTCGAGAGGCTGACGCTGGGCCCCAACGGCGCCCCCACCGGCACGGAGCCGTTTCGCCCGCAGGAGTGAACCGACGCTGGATGACCGGAAGGGCGGTGCTAGAATCGTCGGCCGTAGCGGAGGCCGATGGCGTCGAGGCCCTCGTTGGGGGTGGCGAGGTTGGCGTTGGATGTGTGCTCGAAATAGACCGACACGCTGTTGCGGTCGTCGAGCCTGAGGCCAAGCTCCAGGGGAATGTGGAACAGCACGCGCGAGCCCAGCGCCTTGCGGTCGGGCTCGCAGCAGTCGATGTCGCCGTTGTGGACGGCGGCGCCGAGGCCCAGGCCGACGAACAGGCCGTTCTGCCACTCATACTCCCAGCGCGCATCGAGATAGCCGCGGCTGGTGAAGCCTTCGGTGTTGATGGAGGCTCCGAGCGCGGGCCGGAGAATGCCGCCCAGGAACGGCAGGCCGCGGCCGAGCAACACCTCGGCGTTGATATCGACGCCGCCCTCCAGGTTGAACCCAGCCCACAGGTCGGGCACGTCGTGGGCCAGCACGCCGGCGCGGATCTCCAGGCTGGACGGCGCCGACTGGGCCACCGCCTGGCCCATTGGCTGACCCGACGCGGCGACACCCAGCAGCAGCGCAACGGCGGCAACAGCAGCGGATCTCACGCGGCAGTCCCCCTACGGTTTTGCCCGCCCGGCATCGACTGACCGGCGCCGACCGACCGGCCGCCAAACTAACCGACCTCCGCGGCGCCCGCAAACGCCCCGGGGAGGTGCCGAGGCGCGTTTGTCCGCCCCCGTGGCAAATCCGCCATGCCACAACCGAAAGTGCATTGCTGCGCGCCCGCGTTGTCTTGACCACGCAACAGCGGCCCCTAGCCTTGACCATGCCGCTGCGCACCCTGCGCGCGGTCCTCGAGTGCACGGGCTCCTCTCGGGTGCTTTGGTCCTGGCTTGGGGGCACCCCGATGGAGGCGTTAAGCGCGCTTCTGCATGAGATCACGCGCGGTCTGGTGGCCGGCTTTGCCGCCGCCCCCGTGGCGTGGGCGCTCGGCGTTGTGGCCGCGCTCCTGGCTCTCCTCGTGCTCGCGCTGCGCCGCCGGCCGCCGGCACAGGGCGAGATCGGCACCGTCTATCTCATGTCTGCCGCCGCCACCCGCAAGGCGCGCGAGATCGCCGAGATCGACGCCTTCGCCCGGAGGGTCAACGCCGCCTCCGAGGAGATGAAGCTGCAGCTGCGGCGGTTCCGGACGGGCCACCATACGCAGGTGAAGATCTACATCGACCACTCCAACTTCATCACCAGCTGGAACGACATCGCCCACCGCGGCGAGCGCGCCCTGGAGCACGACGTGGACTGGCACGCGCTGCCCTCGGTGCTGCTGGAGGAGGTGGCGGAGTGGCTGAAGAAGCAGCGCCGCTCGCCCGCGGCCGTGCTCTACCGCGGCATGCACGTCTACGGCACCCTGTTCGAGGACGAGTACTTCCGCCTGCTGGAGACCATGCTGGCCCACGAGCAGGCCACGCCGTCCAAGCTGCCGCTGCCGATCCGGCTGCGGCGGGAGACCATCGACCGGTGGCGGCAGGAGAACGCCGCCCACAAGTGGGACCTGACCCACGAGATCCGCAATGTCGCGGGCTGCGTGATGGTGCCGGTCTACCGCCGCACGCCCAGGGAGGACCAGCTGGGCAGGGCGCAGTACACCTCCGGCGGCATCCCCATCGCGCCGGAGAAGACGCTCGACACCCGCATCGCCACGGACATCATCGGCGACGCCACGTTCGAGGTCTACGACGTGGCGCTGCTGGTGACGGAGGACAGCGACTTCATCCCGGCGGTGGAGTTCGTGCAGGACATGCGCGGCAAGCAGGTGATCCACGTCGGCTTCGGCGGCCACAGCAACGAGCTGCGCTCGGTCTGCCGCCATCGCATCGATTTGGGGAAGGGCAACCTCTACCGGCGCATGCAGCGGCGCACGGGCCGGGCGGACGGGACTGCGAAAGGCAAAGCCTGATTGTCGGCCCTGAATGCCGACAGCAAGGGAGGAAGAATGGCATGTGGAACCCCGCGCGATCGTTCGCCGCCGCGCTATTCGGCGCCGCGCTGCTGCTGCTGTCGCCCATGAGCCAAGCCCAAGAGCCGCCACCGCCGCCGCCCGTCTCAGCCGGCCCCGTCGAGCCCGCGCTGATCGAGGATCTCGTGGCGGCGAGCCGCATTCTGGTGGACCAGGGCGTGCTCGACGCGTTCGGGCACGTCAGCGTGCGCCATCCCGGGGATCCCGGCCGGTTCCTGATGTCGCGCTCGCTCGCGCCGGCGCTGGTGACGGCCGAGGACATCGTCGAGCATGACCTCGACGGCCGCGGCATCGACGCCAACGGCCGCGGCCTGTTCCTGGAGCGGTTCATCCACGCGGAGATCTACCGGGCGCGGCCCGACGTGAACGCTATTGTGCACAGCCACTCGCCGTCGGTGATCCCGTTCAGCGTGGTGAAGCGGCCGATGCGGGCCATGTACCACAACGCGGGGTTTCTGGCGCAGGGCATACCGGTGTTCGACATCCGCAAGCGCTTCGGCATGACCAACATGCTGGTGTCGACGCCGGAGATCGGCAAGGCGCTGGCGGCCGACCTCGGCGACAAGCCGGTGGCCCTGATGCGCGGCCACGGCAGCGTCGCCGTGGGGCCGTCGCTGCCGCTGGCCGTGTTCCGCGCGGTCTATACCGAGGTCAACGCCAAGCTGCAGGCCCAGGCGCTCGGCATCGGCGGGCCGGTCACGTACCTGGAGCCGGAGGAGGGCGCGCTGGCCGACAAGACCAACGCACAGGTGGTCGGCCGCCCCTGGGAGCTGTGGAAGCGCAAGGCGCTCGGCAAATAGCCAGAGCCGGCCCTTGGGAGTGGAAAAGTCGCGGCGCTCAGCGCCAGGCGAAGGCGACCTTTTCCAGGCGGGCGTCGCCGAACTTGGTGTAGGCGCTGGCCACGGGACGGCCGCCGCGGCGCCAGTAGAAATCGCAGGCGGCCGTGTTGTCGAGCAGTGCCCACACGATCAGGCCCTTGGCCTTGCGCATGTCGAGGGCGTGGCGGCAACCCTCGAACAGGTGCTCGCCGAGCCCCATGCCCTGGTGGACCGGATCGAGATAGAGCTCGTAGATCTCGCCCTGATACGGCCCCCGGTGGCGTGCGGCGCCGAAGGTGGCATAGCCCACGACCTTGCCGTCCAGATCGAGCACCAGCGGGCATTCGCCCGACCGCATGGCGGTGCGCCACCACTCCGGCGTGCGCTGCCGGATGTAGCCCTCGAGGTGCACATGGGGGATGATGCCGCGGTAGGCGAATTGCCAGGACTCGCGGAAGACCTGCGACAAGGCCCCCGTATCGGCCGGCCTGCCCTTGCGTACGCTCACCTTGGACCCAGACCCCAGCATGGCACCACTATAGCGTGTCCCAACGCGCCGCGCTGCAGCGATTTTGCCGCGACTTTGCCGCGACTTTGGTTGCAGGATCAGGGGTTGCAGGATCGGGTGCCAGGCCTCGGGAGCTTCCCGGACTTTGCCCCTTGGGCTCGCCCACTAAATCGCCGCCGCCGCCCCACAGTGGAACCGGCCCGGCGCCTTACGGCGGCCAAACTGGCATCGGCCCTATCCTGCATGACCGGAAAGTCTGTCACGCTCGACAAACCTGCCGCCAGGCGCATCTGGCTGCACGCGCAAAGGCTCGACACGCCCGCGCCCTTCGGCAGCGGGCCCGACGCGACGCGCACGGCGATCCAGCACCTGGGATACGTGCAGATCGACACCATCAACGTCATCGAGCGGTGCCACCATCATATCCTCTTTACGCGGATACCGGACTATCGCCGCGACCACCTCAACCGGGCGCAGAGCCTCGACAAGACGGTGTTCGAATACTGGACGCATGCCTTGTCGTACCTGCCCGCCCCCGACATGCGGTTCTACATCCGCGCCATGCAGCGGCACTGGCGGCGCCGCAGCGCATGGTTCGGCGCGGTGAAGCCGCAGGACCTGCGCAAGGTCCTCGGCCTCCTCAGGAGCAACGGCGCGCTGACGATCCGCGACATCGACGACGACGTGCTGGTGGAGAAGGACCATCTGTGGGCCAGCCGCAAGCCGTCGAAGCGGGCGCTGCAGCTCGCCTTCTATCGCGGCCTCGTCACCGTCAGCCGGCGCTCCGGCATGCTCAAGACCTACGAGCTGACGACCCGCCATTTCGGCTGGGACCGGCTGCCCAAGGCGGCATCCGAGCGCGAGATCCTGGACTATCGCATCGACCGCGCGCTGCGCTCGCAGGGCCTCGTGAGCCTCGATTCGGTCTGCTATCTCGCCGCCGGCCTCAAGCCGGCCGTGCGGCGCCTGATCGAGGCGAGGACGCGGCGCGGAGAGCTGGTGCCGGTCGCGCTCGACGGGGCGGGCAAGCAGGAGCACTGGGCCACGCCCGAGGCGCTGGATGACGGCTTCGAGCCCGGCGCAGGGCCCGGCGCGGGGCTGGTACATATCCTCTCCCCCTTCGACCCGCTGGTGCGCGAGCGCAAGCGCCTGCAGCTGTTCTTCGGCTACGAGCACCGCTTCGAGGCCTACGTGCCCAAGGACAAGCGGGTGTACGGCTATTTCGCCTGCCCCGTGCTGATCGACGACGCCATCGTCGCCGCCCTCGACCTCAAGACCGACCGCGAGAAGGGCAAGCTCGTGGTGCAGCAATGGACCTGGCTCGGCGACGGCGCACGCCGGGAGCGCAAGCGGCAGATCGAGGAGGCCCTGCACCGCTTCGAGCCGTTCCAGCTGGGGCGGTGAGCGCGGGATCTGGGCTACGGCGACCTGCTTGCCGCTCATGCCAGCATATCCGGCTCCCTTGCTTGAATTGCCATGGGTCGTATGCTATTGTCATACCTATGAGCGATCGCACCTCATCTCCATCGATCTTGAGTGTCAGGGTCAGCCCGGACGAGCGGGCGCTGCTGGAGGCCGCCTCCGAACAGGCGCGCACCAGCCTCAGTGACTTCGTGCGCCGCAAGGCCCTGGAGGCTGCGGAGATCGACGTGCTGGAGCGCAGCGTCGTGACCATACCGGCCAAGGACTGGGAGGCATTCGAGGCCTGGGTCACTCGACCCGCCGAGACCATCCCGGCGCTCAAGCGGCTCGCCCGCCGAACACCGAGCTGGGAACGGTGACATGGCGGGCGCCGTCGCGGAAGTGACGCTGCCTCGCCCGCTTGCTGAGAATGACGATCGCAATGCCTTCGACTGCGGCCGGGAGTCTATGAACGGTTGGTTCCGCCGGCATGCCTGGGCGAACCACGCCAGCGGCGCGTCACGCGTCAACGTGATCTGCGAGGCGAGTTCGGCGAGGATCGTCGGCTACGTAACACTGAGTGCCGCCCAGATCGAGCGCGCGTTCCTGCCGAAGGCGCAACAGCGCAACCGGCCTGATCCACTGCCCGCAACGCTCCTCGGCCAACTCGCCGTTCACAAGGATTGTCATGGGCAGGGGCACGCAAGCTCGCTCGTGCTCTTCGCTCTCAGAACGTCGCTGCGCGCGGCCGAGATAGTCGGGAGTATAGGCGTGATCACGCATCCCCTCGACGACGGCGTTCGCGCCTTCTACGCCAAGTGGGGCTTCCAGGACCTGCCGTTCGATCCGCGCCGTGCGATGATGGTGCGCATGGTGGACTTGCGGAAGAACGGCATCACACCTTGAGCTGCGGTCAGATGGCGACCTTCCCAATGCGCTTCGGGTCGTGGAGAGGTCGTTTCGGCGCAATCCCGCTGCCGCGGGATTGGCACCCTACGATTCTACGCCTCCCAACCCCAGGTAGCTCTCCACGATCCGCGGATCGGCCGCGAGCCGGGACGCCGGGCCTTCCGCCGTGATCTCGCCCAGCTCCATCACATACGCGTGGTCCGCCACCTGCAGCGCGGCGCGGGCGTTCTGCTCGACCAGCAGGATGGAGACGCCGGTGGCCTTGAGGCCGACGATGATCTCGAAGATGTCGCGCACGATGAGCGGGGCGAGGCCGAGGCTGGGTTCGTCCAGCATCAACAGGCGCGGGCGGCGCATGAGGGCGCGGCCCATGGCCAGCATCTGGCGCTCGCCGCCGGACAGCGTGCCGGCAAGCTGGGCCTCGCGCTCCCTGAGGCGGGGGAAGCGGGCGTAGACCTGCTCCAGGGCTAACGCGCGCTCGGCGGCGGGACGGCGGAAAGCGCCGAGAGCCAGGTTGTCGGCCACCGTCATGGAGCCGAACAGCTCGCGCCGCTCCGGCACAAGCGCAAGGCCCAGGCCCACCCGCTCCTCGATGGCCATGCCGTCGAGCGAGACGCCGTCGAAGGCGACGCGCCCGCGCGATGGCAGCAGGCCCATGGCGGCGTTGAGCAGCGTGGTCTTGCCGGCGCCGTTGGCGCCGATCACCGTGACGATGCTGCCGGCCGGAATGGCGAGCGACACGCCCCGCACCGTCTCCACCTTGCCGTAGGCGACCGAGACATCGTCGAGGGCCAGCATGGGAGCGCTCACGCCACGCCTCCGAGGTAGGCCTCGATCACGGCCGGGTCGGAGCGCACCTGCGCCGGCGGACCCTCGGCGATCCTGGTGCCGAAATCCACAACCACGATGCGGTCGGCGAGGCCCATGACGAAGCTCATGTCGTGCTCGACGAGGAGGATGGTGAGGCCCTGCGCCCTGAGGCCCGCGAGCGTGGCGGCCAGCTCGCGCTTCTCGAAGTGGCGCAGGCCGGCGGCGGGCTCGTCGAGCAGCAGCAGGACCGGATCGAGGGCGAGCGCGCGGGCGATCTCCAGGATGCGCAACTGCCCCAGCGACAGGCTGCCGGCGGGGCGGTGCATGTGCGCCGTCAGCCCCATGCGCTCGATCTGGCGGGCGGTCTCGTCGAGGAGGCGGGCCTCCTCGGCGCGGTCGAGGCGGGCGATGCTGGCGGCGGCGCCCTTGGCTCCCCGCAGGTGGGCGCCCAGCGCCACGTTCTCCAGCACGCTCATGCCGGGCTGCACGTTGACGTGCTGGAAGGTGCGGGCGATGCCGCGGGCGGCGATGGCCTGGGGCGAGCGGCCCGAGATGCGCTCGCCCTTGAAGGCGATCTCGCCGGCGGTGGGCGGCAGCACGCCCGTCACCAGGTTGAAGATGGTGCTCTTGCCGGCGCCGTTGGGGCCGATCAGGCCGACGATCTCGCCTGCCCGCACGTCGAAGCTGACGTCGTTGACGGCGACCAGCCCGCCGAACGCCTTGCGCACCGCTTTCAGCGACAGCAGCGACTCGCCTGCCGGCGGCATGGCGCGTGCGGGCAACGGTTCCGCCTCGGGCGGGCGCGGCTTCTGCCCCCGCTCGGGGATCAGCGCGGCGAGGCGAGGCCACAGCCCTTCGCGGGCGGTCTGCAGCAGGATCACCAGCA
>DATMZP010000455.1:0-12379 GCA_035573595.1 Hyphomicrobiaceae bacterium | reverse complement strand
ACGGGATCGCCCGGCACCCAGCGCTTGCCGTACGCGGGCTCCTTGTGGGGCGTCGGCGGCAGCTGCCAGGTTCCGGTCGCGGGCGGCCGCACCTCGGCGTCGACGTGCACGTCGATGAGGAAAGGGCGGTTGGCCTTGATGGCGTGCTCCAGCGCGCCCTTGAAGTCCTCCGACCTGGTGATGGTGAGCGCATCGACTCCGGACGCCTTGGCCCAGCCGGCGAAGTCCGGATTGTAGGGCGTCCTGTTGCCGCCGGCGTGGAACATGGTGCCCAGCTCCCGCCCGCCGAAAAGCCCTAGCTGGATGTCACGGATCGACACCCAGCCGAAGTTGTTCCAGATCACCCACACCACGGGAATGTCGTACTCCACCGCGGTGCAGAGCACGTGCGGCACCATGCTGAAGCAACCATCGCCCGCAATCGCCACAACGGGCCGGTCGGGAGCCGCAAGCTTTGCGCCAAGCGCCCCCGCAGCCCCGAAGCCCATGCCGGAGAAACCCCACGAGTTGAGCATCGTCTGCGGCTGGCGCGCCTTCCAGAACTGCATGTACCAGTTGTGGTTGACGCCGACGTCGCAGGCGAGGATCGCATCGGGCGGCAGGATCTCCTGGCAGTCGGCGACGATGCGCTCGGGCCGGATCGGCGAGGTGTGGATGTCGAAGTTGGGGCGGGTGAACCTCTCCCACGCAGCCTGCCAGGTCTCGATGTCGGCATGCCAGGCCCTGAGCGCGCCCTCGCGCTTGGGCGCGCGCCTGTCCAGCTCGGTAAGAAGCTGACGCAGGACGGTGCGCGCGTCGGCGAGGATGGGCAGATCGGGCGGATAGTTGCGGCCGAGCTCGTCGGGGTCGACATCGATGTGGATGAGCTTGGCGTGCGGGAAGTTCCAGGAGTAGCCGGCGAGCCACGACGAGGCGGAGCGGTCGTCGAAGCGCGCGCCGACGGCGATCACCACGTCGGCGTGCCGCCCCGCCTGATTGGCCGGGTATGCGCCGTTGCGGCCGATGAACCCCAGCGACAGGGAGTCCGTCATGTCGAGGCAGCCCATGCCGTTGGGCGAGGAGATGACGGGGACGCGCAGGCGGTGGGCGAGCTCGGTCAGCTCCTTCCCGGCTTCGGAAAGTGTCACACCGTGACCTATGAAGAGGACCGGACGCTCGGCCTTCAGGATGATGTCCAGCGCCGCCGTCATCTGCTCCGGCGAGGCGCCGCTCCTCTGCGTGCCGAGCCGCGGAGCCGCCGGCGGCACCTCCACCTCGTCCTCCTCCTGGAAGACGTTGAACGGCACGTCCACGTTCACCGGCCCCGGACGCCCCGACAGCATCGCAGTCATCGCCTGCCGCAAGGCCAGCGGCAGCATGTCGACGCGGGTCGGCTGGAAGCTGCGCTTCACCACCGGGCGGACGATGTTCGGGAAGTCGGCCTGGAAGTGCTTGTTGATCTCCTGGAACGGGCTGCGGTTGAACTGCTGGGTCGGCACGTTGGCGGTGATGGCGAGCAGGGCGGAGCTGTCCGAGAGCGCCACCTGCAGCGGCATGACGATGTTGCACGAGCCCGGCCCGCAGGAGGTGAGCGTCGCCACCGGCTCGTGCCGCACGCGAAAGTAGGCATCCGCCATGTGCGCCGCGACCTGCTCGTGCCGCGGCGAGATCATTTTGATGCGGTCGCGCGCAGCATACAGCGCGTCGAGCATGCCCACATTGCCGTGTCCGCAGATACCGAAAACGTAGGGGATCCGGTTGGCGACCAGATACTCGGCGATCAGCTCCCCACCTTTCATGCGTGTCATTGCCTCGCTCATCCCACCCTGGATTTTGCCGCGGCCGCAAGACCCGGCCGCCCATGTGCCAGTATCACAATACCGTTTTTGATGCAGCAATGTGAGATGTTGCAGGTGTGCGCTGCGACGAGCGGACCCCTGCCAGGGGGACCTTGCAGCCTGCAAGCAATGTCGTTCGACATCGGGTGGGCCACGACTTGGAAGTGCCAAGGTGGAGCGAGCGTCCGCGATTGCCATCGCGGGGTACGGCGTCGATGTAGCGCGGCGTCACGGTTCCGATGTGGCCAACGTCGCCGCCGAAGCGGCGCCAGTCCCGTCTCCCCGTTCGAATGTCAAGACTAGGTCTAACAGACTACGGCGCACGCCCATCTCGATCCCGGCCCGGCCGGCTGCGCATGATCCGTTCGCGCGTGCCCTCCGGCAGAGTGACGACCAGATCGCCCTCGACGACGGCGATCTTGACGGGAAGGAGCCGCATGCGCGGATTGCCCTGGTGCCGACCGCTGCCGATGTCGAACTCATAGCCGTGCCAGGGGCAAACGACGTTCACGTGATCCTTGGAGAAGGCCAGCCCCAAGCTGGTCTTGTCGTCCGCGATCCGCTCCTCGACGCGGGCGATGATCTTGCCCCGGCACACCGGTCCGCCCATGTGCGGGCAGACATTCTCGTAGGCCGTGAACCTCCCATTGCGACGAAACACGCCGACGGCGATGCCATCGACCTCCACCACCTTTCGGCCAGGGTCCGGGAATGCGTCCGCCTTGCCGATCACAACTTCGCGCATATGGGCTCCTCCGAGGTCAGCGCGCGCGGCGGTACCACATGGACAGGTCGAACAGGTTGAGGTTGACCGCGCGCATCATCTCGCTGATGACCACGACGACCTCGGTCGGCGTGATCTTGTCGGCTGACACCGGATGAGGCGGCGTCGCCTCGACCTCGGCTTTGGCCGCGTAGAGCTTTATCATTGCGGTGAGTACACGCTCGATGTCGCCGCTCGCGATCTGGGACACCGCACCAGTCGCCAGCGCGCGTTCCGCCATCGCGGCGAGCGCCTCGGCGCAGCCGCCGAACTCTGTGCCGACGGGCTCGGCCGATCCGCCAGCCACGTCACGCCTCCGCGGCCGTGGCGGCGGCACGCACGTCGCGGGCTTTCGGCCGCAAGCGCTTGACCTCCAGGTTGAACACCCGCGCCGCGTTGAGCCCCAGGATGTTGCGCTTGGCCTGCTCGCTGAGGAACGGAATGGTGGTGATGGAGCTCGGCGGGTCGAAATCCCAGTGCGGCCAGTCGGAGGCGAACAGCAATTGCGTCTCGGCATTCATGGCATGAAGGGTGGCCTCCAGCAGCTTCATGTTGGTCTTCTCCAGCGGCTGACTGGTGAAGTACATCTCTCGGATGTACTCGCTCGGCAGCCGCCTCAAGAGCGGCGCCTCGCACACTCGCATCATGAACTCGTGGTCGAGTCGCTGCATGATGAAGGGCACCCAGGCCACGCCGCTTTCGACCCACACCAGCTTGAGCTTCGGGAAGCGCTCGGGCAGCCCGTTGATCACCCAGTTGGTCAGGTGAATGAGGCTGTAGTGCACGAACGACAGCGCGTGCATGGAGATGAAGCGGTTGAGCTGCAGGAACGACGGGTCGCCCCAGTGGAAGCCCGAGTGGAACGCGAGCGGCTTGCCCAGCTCCTCGATCATGGCATAGAGCCGCATGTACTGGTCGTGGTGCACGGGCTTGTTACGGCTGGCCGTGATTGCGAAGCCGATTACGCCCTTGGCGTCGCCGAAGTCCCTGACGATGTCGATGCACGCTTGAGGCGTGTTGAAGGGCAGGTACAAGAGCCCCTTGATGCGCTCGTCATCAGGCAGTATCCGCTCAACCAGCCAGCGGTTGTAGGCACGCCCGACGGCGGCCTCGATGTCGTCCTGCGGGTGCATGCCGAGCACCAGCATCGGGGTGGGAAACACCACCTGGTAGTCGAGGCCCATCGCATCCATCGAACGGCGCGCCAGCTCGGTGAAGTGATGGCACTCGCTGCCGTCGACCGCCTCGGCCAGTGCCACCTGGTGGGGAATGCGCCCATAGACGTTCTGATAGAGCATGCCCGGCTGGGCGTTGAGGAGAGCCGTTGAGACGCCCGGCCTGGACTGCATGGCCTGGCCCATCTGCCGGATCACGTCGTTGTCGATGCGCTCGATGATCTCCGGCCAAAACTGGGTCTCCGTCACGTGCGCGTCGATGTCGACGAGAAAGTAGTCCTCGAAAGCTTCCGCCTGCATGGTCGCGTGAGCGAGGATGTCGCGCGTGTCGGTCTTGACCGTGATCTCGGGCAGTTCCTTCACCTCCCGAACCACTCGCTCCTGCATCTTGATGCTCCTTGCGATGAGGCGATACGGGCCTATTGCGACCCTGCCTTATGAGATCCAGACAGGCCGAGCTTGCTCAGGGCATCGCGCCAATGGGCGATCTCCGAGCCGAGAAAGCTGCTGCAGCTCGTCGGGCGCCTGGACGCGCGGCGGGATCAGACCGCCCTGGACGATCCACGTCTGCACCTCTGACTCTGCCATTATAGGCACCAGCTCGGCGCGGAGCCTATCAACAATCTGCGGCGGCGTTCTCGCCGTGGCCTTGAACATGATCCAGGCGACACCTTCGAAGCCGGGAACCGCCTCCGACATCGGCGGTACCTCCGGCGCAACGGTCACCCGGGTGCTCGAGGAGACGGCGGGGGCCCGCAGCTTCCTCAGTTGGCGCGACTCACCGGACGCTGCGGGTGGGGAAAGTCGCGGGCGCTGTCGCGCCAGCTCAACCAGTGGGGGCCGTTGGCGATGGAAACGAAATGGGGACCGACGTCGATGTGGATGTGGTCCATGTCGGCATACGTCATGGTACCGCCGTCCCGGTGGTTGGCGATCAGCCACTCGACGATGGCCGCCTTGCGGGTGCCGGCCAGGAAATCCACCGCATTGCCGCTGGCGTGTCGCGAGGGGTGCCCGGTCCCGGCGATGAAGGCGCCAGGGCGGCAGGTGGATATCGTCTTCACGGGGCCGAACTGCCGCTCGACGCGGTCGAGCAGGGCGCGCACCTCTGCCGTCAGGCAGGCGCGCGGCGCATCGGGGGCATCGCGCAGGCCGGGCGACGCGAGCGCCTCTCCAAGGACGGGCGCGCTGGAGCGGGGAAGCGGCGACGCCGGCTCCTCGGGGGCAAGGTAGGCGCTGTTGACCCACCCGTTCGTTGCGCGGTGCTGCACCGGGCACCACGCCGAGCGGCAGGCGCTGGTGATGGCGACCCCGCGGCTGCCGGGCGGGAGCCCGCCGACGATGTCGAAATCCGCCGACGGACCGCTGCGGACGTTGAGCACGTCGTCGCCGCGGATGTTGACGACCCTGAATCCGGACCCGAACCCCGGCTGAGCCGCGCGACTGGCGCCCGGCTCAGCCGGAGAAGGCGGGCCGGCGCTCGGCAAGGCCGCGACCGGCGCGAGCGGAGCCTTCGCAGCGGAAGCGGGAACCGGAGCCGGAGCAGCTTGGCCCACTGCCTCTTTCAGCTCAGCCGGAGAGGGCAGGTTGGCGCTCGGCACGGCCGTGGCCGGCGCGAGCGGAGCCTTCGCAGCGGAAGCCGGAACCGGAGCCGGGGCAACCAGGGCAGGTGCCTCTTTCGCGGCCTCCTGCGGTGGCTGGCTGGCGGGCTCGACGGCTTGGCGAGGCCGCTCCTCAGGCGCAGCCGGCCTTGGCGCCGGCACGTCGGGCGGAGTGGCCTGCCTGGCGCGGTCCGGCTCCGCCCGGGGCGGGACGGCCTTGGCCTGGAGGGCCGGCGCCACCGCGACCGTGCCGGTCACCTCGTATCCTTCCTGGCTGCGCAGGTGGATGGTGGGGCCCTCCTTGCTCAGCCGCATGCATTGGGGCTCGGACCCGAACCAGCGGTTCCATTTGTGGCAGAGCTGGTCGGAGGCCACCCACCAGCGCCCCTTGTCCACGTCTGCCCCCAGATACGCGGCGAGGGCGCCGGCGTCCCCGGAGAGCCTGCCGTCGCGCGCGTAGTGGACCGGCAGCCTGGTCCCGAGCGGCGTGACGATCACCAGCGTGGCGCCGGCGACCAGCTCCCTGATCTGCGGCCCGGACAGCGCCGATGGCTGCGCCTGGGCCAAGGTCGCGCCCAGGAAGGCGGCGGTTATGATCCGCTTGAGCATGAGGTCCCCCGTAAATGCTCAATAAAATCAGCCACCTATTCGCGGCCATCGTTGGCCGCCGGTGTGGCGGCAAAAGGGAATCTGAAGGGGAACCCGGCGAGTATCGGGGTCAGACCCCCCGCCTCCAACATCCAAGAGTCGGACTGACGTTCGAAGCGAGGGGTCTGACCCCGGCCGGGCAGGCTCGCCCCAACCGCGGCGACGCTTCAGCTGTCTCGCGTGCGGGCGATCGTTACGCCCACGTCGGCGAAGGTGGCGGCGATGGGTGCGTGCGGCTTGTGGACCGTGAGGCGCACGCGGGTGACACGCGTGAAACGCTCGAACAGGGCGTCGATCACGGCGCCGGCCGCCGCCTCGATCAGCTGGCGGGGCTGGGCGCAGAAGGCCTGCCTCGCGATGTCGGCCACCTGATCGTAGGAGACGGTGTGTGCGAGCCGGTCCGAGCGCGACGCCTCGCCGAGGTCGATATCGAGCACGATATCGATCTTGAAGCTCTGCCCCACCTTACGCTCGTGCGGCATCACGCCGTGATAGGCGTGGAGTGCCAGGCCGGTGAGGAAGATGCTGTCGGTGCGGGTCTCGGCCATGAGAAGGCCCTCGTGACAATGCCGGCGGACGCCGCGCCTCAGCGGTGCTTGCCGTCCTCGGCCGGCTGGGTAGGCGCGATCGCGGGCCCGGTGAGATGCGCCAATTGACGCATGGCGCTCTTCCTGCGGGCAGGGGCTGCGGCATCCATCGGCTCGGCGTCGATCACCTTATCAGCCGCCGCGGGTTGCTGTGAAACGAGCTTCCGCAACCGGCTCAGCAGGAGACGCTGCTCGTCGCCGAGGCGGCCCTCGCTTTGACCCTCCTCGAGGTCCAAGATCAGCCGATCGATCTCCCGCAGTAGCAGGAGTGCCGGAATTCGACGGTCGATCTCGGCCGCCAGCTGCGTGAGGAGCCCCATCGCGCGCTCGTCTCCGCGAAGCTTCGCGGCGAGCGCCTTCTGCTCCTGCGCCAGGACGTCCCTCAGCTCAGCTTCCGCCAGGCGCAGCCTGTCGTGGAGCTCCGGGTGGTCGCGCGCCTGACGCTTGAGGAGGACGGCGGCTGCGAGAGCCGCTTCGGCACTCTCCGCGTCCCAGATGCGGTCGATGACCGCGGGCGTCAGCCCCATGGCCAGCGCCAGGTCGTACCGGATGCGGTCCGCCAGGATCGCATCGGCCTCGTGCTGCCTGTCATTGCTGTCGGTGCTGCCGTCGCCGATGCGCTCGTCGGTCAGCAGGTGCTCCCCCGGATGGGCGGCGGCGATGCTCGGCTGCGCGCGAAGCGGCTGGAGCACGGCCGGCTGCCGCTCGCTGCCCTGGCGGGGGTGGATCGCCTCGATGGGGCGGAGCACGGCGTCCGCGTTCCTGTCGCGATCGGATGCGCGAGCCATGTTGGCGATGATCGACAGATACTCGAACAGCTCCGGCCGCACGAGGTAGCGCTCGTCCTGGGGCTCCGAGGAGGCGCGTTCGACGGCGCCGATGCTGGCGCCGGCCACCAGCACCCTCCTGATTCTGCGCGCGGTCTCCGCATCGCACGAGCCAATCTCGATCTCGGCACGGTGGCCGGTATCGGCGTGCATTGGCTTCATGGCGGCGAGGACCAGCTCGGCATTCTGTCTGCGGTCCGCGCCCAGGGCGCTCTTGACGATGGCCTCCAGCTCAGCGGCGCTGCGCGCCTTCGGGCTCGGCAGGTCCGACAGCGGCGATCTCGCCGCGGCGGCGCCGAACAGGCCCGCCGTGAACACGAGCGCGTCGATGCCGATGGCCAGGGCGAGGGACAGATAGGCCAGCCGGTTGCCGTCGAGGAAGGCATTCCAGGTGACGACGAAACGGTGAGCCTTGTCGTCCCGGTTCATTTCGATGGCCTGGAGCCGTGCGCCGAGGTCGGCCACCTCCTGCGAGACGAGCCCCGACTCCTGCAGGCACTTGCGGCCGAAGGCCAGCAGATCGTCGGTGCCCGCCGTCTGCGGCAGCCTGGAGCCGCCGGCGCAGCTCTCCCGGAAGGTGGCCAGCCCCGCGTTCAGCGCGAGCAGGCGTGCGGCGGCCTCGGCGGCGCTCTTCGGGTCGCAGTCGATGCCGTGCGCCGGCTCCTGGGTCGCCGGCGTTGCCGACATGACGCTCACCAGCGTACCGCAGAGCGACTGCAGGGCAGCCAGCTTCTCGCCGTCGGGCTGGCGCCGGAAGGCCGCGCGGGTGCGCTCGAAATCCGCGACTGCGCGTCCCGGCTCCGGAGGCCCGCCCTGGGCGCCCGCGCCGTCGCCCTGAGCCGCCTTGATGCGGTGCTCGGCGGCGGCGATCTGGCCCTTGTACTTCGCCACCTCGCCGACAACGGTGGCGATCTCGCGCTTGAGGCCCACGATGCGGGCGGACGCAAGATCCCGTTGCCGCTGCGCCTCTTTGAGGCGCGGCTCCTCGACAACGGCAAGCCTGCGCTGCAGCTCGTCCAGCTCCGCCATGCGCTGGCGCCAGGCGGGGCCCCTGCCGGGTTTCAGTGTGCCTTCCACGCCGCCGTCCTCGGCGGAAGCATCGATGCGCTTGGCCGCGATCGCCTGCCGGGTCGCATCGTAGCTCGCCTGCGCCTTGGCCAGTTCCGCCTCCAAGGCCCCCATCGCCGGCTCCAGGCGCTGCAGCTCCGCCTCCAGCTCGTCGCGCTTGCGCAGCAGCGCCGCCTGGCTCCGCTCCGCGCCGGCGACGCGCTCCTGCTGCTCGCCGATGCCGCGCTGCCGCTCTTCCATGTGCCGGACGAGGACCGCCTCGATCTCCGCCTGCGCATCGCGCGCTGCCAAGGCGAGCCTGGCGAGGTGCGCGTCGTAGGCCTTCCAGCCGTCGCTCTCGAACAGCCGCTCCGCCTCGACGATCTGCGCCTTCTGGGCGCGCTCCCCGATGTCGGCGACGATGCCGGCGACCTGGTTGAGCGTGCGGACCTCGGCCGCGCGCGCCCGCGCCTCGGCAGGGAAGATGCCGTTGAAGTGGGAATCGAAGGAGAAGAACACCGACGCGCTCATGGCGGCCAGGAGCATCACCCACAGCACGGCATTCTTGGCAATCAGCCGCACGCTCTGGACGTACGGCCGGGCGACGTCGCCGCCCTGCCGGAAGCTGAGGACGACGAGCGCCAGCAGCACCAGGGCCATCGCGAAGTAGAGCGATATGTCGGCGAAACGCTGCCAGTCGGCGCGTAAGCCCTGCGCGCTGCCGGCGCCGCGCGCGAAGCCAACGGCGCCGTACTGGATCAGCACCCAGCAGAAGACAAGGCCGGCCAACGTGAGCCCGAGTCCCATGCCGATCGCGGTCTCGCCCGCACTGGGAGCCTTGCCGTGCGGGGCCTGGCTCATCCCGGTGGCGAAGGTCTCGCCGATCAGCCAGGCCACGATCAGCATCACGCCCTGGATGCCGAAGGCGACGAGGACGGAGAGCAGAGGCGCGGAGGTGAAGTTGCGCAGGCCGTCGAAGGTGGTGTAGCCGGAGGCCAGGGAGAGCGCGAGCGCCGTCGCCCCGAGCAGCGCCAGCTGCCAGTTGCTGAGCAGCATCTCCTCGATGATGCGCAGCAGCCGGTGCACGAAGCCAGAGCGCCAGAGCGCGAGGAGAATGGCAAGAAGGAGGAGCGCCAGCAGGCCATAGGAGGCTGCCGTCCCAACGCTGTCGGACCCCATCGACCTTCCCCGTCGATGCGCATGTACGTCGGCTGATTGTCAGTCAATGCAGCCGACAAATTGTATGTGATAAGATCGTAGAGCGCAATCGTCTGAAAGGCGATCGATTCGGTTCCCCCATCCTCGGGTTGGACGCGAATATGGGCTCAAGGCCAGCTTCGGCGCCATGGACGCTTGCCCAGCGACACCCACCGTTTTGCCCATGGCGTGTGTGGCTGGACGTGATACTGGAATTGGGGGCGCGCTGCGGCCGGCGTGCCCCCCAATTGCTCAACAGCCCATGTGGCGAATCGGGTCGCAGACCCCGCCGTCCCTCATGATGATGCCCTGGGTTGTCGGCTGCGTTGCTTTGGGGCTGACAAGCTTCTTGGATGTGAAAGATCCGCCAGCCACGCCCTTGCTGCTGGCCTGCTGGGCGTGCCATGCATTCTTCCGTCCGGCGGCAGACGCGGAGTCCGTGGCGGCGAGAGCCGCAAGCGCCATTGCCATGATGACAGCGAATTTCATGTCGTCTCTCCTTGGTCGCGATTGCCGACGATCGGCCATCGCGTATCCAGGTAGACGCAGCGAATAGCCCGGAGGTTCGTGCACGTGACAAAAATCGGGTGGAGCGGGGTTGGACCCCGCGCACGGGCGTCGCGTTCTTGCCGCTACGTCGGGGGCGAGGGGTCTGACCCCGTGCCATACCGCCTGGCCACGTACTCTTCCACGATGGCCTTGAATTCGCTGGCGATATTGGGGCCGCGCAGGGTTCTGGCCTTCTTGCCGTCGATGAACACAGGCGCCACCGGGGCCTCGCCGGTGCCGGGCAGCGAAATGCCGATGTCGGCGTGCTTGGACTCGCCGGGGCCGTTGACGATGCAGCCCATCACGGCGAGGTTCAGGCCCTCGACGCCCGGATAAAGCCCTCGCCACTCGGCCATGCGGGTGCGCACGTAACCCTGGATCTCGGCCGCCAGCTCCTGGAACACGGTGGATGTGGTGCGCCCGCAGCCGGGGCAGGCCGCCACGATCGGCACGAATGAGCGGAGCCCCATGGTCTGCAGGATCTCCTGGGCCACCCGTACCTCCTGGGTGCGGTCGCCGCCGGGCTCCGGCGTCAGCGACACGCGGATGGTGTCGCCGATGCCCTGCTGCAGCAGGATGCCCATCCCGGCGGTGGAGGCGACGATGCCCTTGGAGCCCATGCCGGCCTCGGTGAGGCCAAGATGCAGGGCGTAGCGGCAGCGGGCGGCCAGCAGGGTGTAGACGCTGACGAGGTCCTGCACGGCGCTCACCTTGGCCGAAAGGACGATGCGCTCAGGGCCCAGCCCCAGCTCCTCGGCCCGCTGCGCCGACAGCAGCGCCGACTGCACGATGGCCTCGTGCATGACGCTGCGGGCGTCCTTTGGCTGGCTGGAGTTGGCGTTCTCGTCCATGAGGCGGGTCAGCAGCTCCTGGTCGAGGCTGCCCCAGTTGACGCCGATGCGCACTGGCTTGCCGTACTCCAGTGCCAGCTCGACGATGGCCGAGAACTGCCGGTCGCGCTTGTCCTTGAAGCCGACGTTGCCCGGATTGATGCGCCACTTGGCCAGCGCCTCGGCGCAGGCGGGGTTCTCGGCCAGCAGCGTATGGCCGTTGTAGTGGAAGTCGCCCACCAGGGGCACGTCCACGCCGATCTGGAGGAGCCGGTCGCGGATGCGTGGCACCGCCTTGGCCGCCTCGTCGCGGTCCACCGTGATGCGCACGATCTCCGAGCCGGCGCAGGCGAGATCGGCGGTCTGGCGCGCGGTGGCCTCCACATCGGCGGTATCAGTGTTGGTCATCGACTGCACGACGATGGGTGCATCCCCCCCGATGACAACACCGCCCACGTCGACGGGGATGGACGCGCGGCGGGCGGCGCGGAGGTCGGTAGCGGCAAGTGAGGTGGTCATGGCGCTCATTTAGCACAGGCGCTGTCGTCGGTGTCAGACCCAGAGCCCGCGGGTCCAACCGTTGGCTGCGCCGTTACTTGGCCGCCACGACCGCGATCTCCACGAGCGCGCGCGGATCGGCGAGCTTGGCCTCGATGCAGGCGCGGCCGGGCAGGTTCTGGCCGCCGGTCCAGGCGTTCCAGGCCTCGTTCATGGCGTCGCGGTGGCGGATGTCGGAGACCCAGATGGTGGCCGACACGACCTTGGTCTTGTCGGCGCCGGTGAGCTTCAGCAGGCGGTCGATCTCGGCGAGAATCTCCTGGGCCTGGCCCTTGGCGCCCTGGTCGATATTGTTGGCGACGATGCCGGCGGTGAACACGAAGCCGTTGGCCTCCACCACCTTGGAGTAGATCTTCGATGGCTCATGGCGGGTGATGGTCATGGGCGGTGTCCTCCTCGGATGTCGGATGGAGTCTCGGTTGGTTCAGTCGGCACGGCGCTGACTCGGAGCAGGGCTCCTCCTACTCCAGCTTGCGGCCGATGATAAGCCCCTCGACGTCGGAGCGTCACGCGTTGCCGCGGTCCTCCCGCCACACGCCGATCTTCTCCTGCACCGGGCGGTCGGAGAAGGAGAACAGCACGCTCTCCTCCTCGGCCTCGTGCACGACGGGCTTCCAGCTCGGCGCCACGAAGATGTCCTTCGGTCCCCACTTGTATTGCTGCTCGCCAATGCGCGTGCGCCCGCGGCCCTCGACGGCCGCGAACACGGTGGCGTCGGTGGAGCGGTAGCGCGCGGTCTTGAAGCCCTTGGGCAGCAGCTGGATGAAGGTGCCCATGGTC
>DATMZP010000454.1:0-2700 GCA_035573595.1 Hyphomicrobiaceae bacterium | reverse complement strand
GCGGGCCGGCGGCTCGGCTCGATCCCAGGTAAACGGGCGCGACTCGCGAAAGTCAACCGAATCGCGATGACGCTGTCGGCAACGCTCGGCCGGCCCAGATGATGCCGCGGCGGGCTGGACGCAGCATGATCGGCTCGGGCGGCCCGCACACGGACCGTGCGAGCCCCCTTGCTGTGCCGGCTGCGTGGCCGCGCGGAATTTCCGTTCAGGCTGCCAGCGCGACCGGAGCGGCGGCCTCGATGACAGACGGACGGCGCCGCCGAAACCAGCGCAGGGACGTGTTCAGGAGCAGCGCCCTGGCCTCCACCTCCTGGATGAGCAGGCCATCCGCGGCGTCGGCGAAGGGACGCAGGCGCCGCTCGATGTCGTCGGCGCGCTCCGCCGACTGCACGTACCAGGTGGCATCCAGGGGGCGGGCCCAGGCCTCGCCCAGCTCCATGACGGCGCCGGCGAGGGCATGACGCTTGGGGGCGGTGATGTCGAAGCAGATCAGATAGGTGCGCATGGCAATGTCTCGGTGCAGCGGGGGCGGGGGCTTCTCGGGACGCACGGAACATAGTGCGAACATATGCGCGATTCGCAATCCACCGTCCAGAAATAGTTCTAGTTTCGTTCCGGTCTCTCGCCCAGATCGAACAGCTCAAGCTGGCCCTCCAGCGGCGGGGACCGGGGGATGCGCCGGTGCAGGCCGAAATCGATGCGCCCGGCCAGATCCGAATGCTGCTCGGCGAACAGCGCCAACGCCTTCTCGCGGCTGGCCGGGAAACGGCTGCCCTCCCAGATCTCATAGAGCCGGCGCGGGTCGCAGCCGTAGCGGGCGATCAGGTCCTTGCGACGGATGCGCAGCCAACGGGCGATCCAGATGCCTACGGCGTCCGTCTCGGTCAGCCGGCGCTGGTCCGGGCGTTGAGCGGGAGGGGCGGTGGAGGGCATCGGGGCGCAGGTGGCTTGACGGGCAGGCGGCTTCACACGATTGATCGCCCCACAACATAGCGCGGATCTGCCCCTTCGCGCAGGGCTCTCGCAAGCCAGGGTGGCCCCCGTGATCCTGTTCCCCGCAATCGACATCAAGGACGGCCGCTGCGTGCGCCTCGCCCGTGGCGAGATGGCGGCGGCGACCGTCTTCAACGACGACCCTGCCGCCCAGGCCAAGACCTTCGAGAGCCAAGGCTTCCGCTATCTCCACGTCGTGGACCTGAACGGCGCGTTCGCGGGCAAGCCGGTGAACGCCCCGGCCGTGCGGGCCATCCTGAATGCCATCGACATGCCCGTGCAACTGGGCGGCGGCATTCGCGATGCAGCCACCATCGAGGCCTGGCTGGCCGAGGGTGGCCGGCGCGTGATCCTGGGCACCGCGGCGCTGCGCGACCCCGGCCTGGTGCGCGAGGCGTGCCGGCACTTTCCCGGCCGCATCGCCGTCGGCATCGACGCGCGCGATGGCAGGGTGGCTGTGGAGGGTTGGGCCGAGACGAGCACGCTGACGGCCCTGGAGCTGGCGCGCCGCTACGAGGATGCCGGTGTCGCCGCCATCATCCATACCGACATCGACCGCGACGGCGTGCTCAAGGGCCTTAACCTGCCGGCGACCGCCGAGCTGGCACGCGCCGCGTCCGTGCCCGTAGTCGCCTCGGGCGGCCTCGCCGGCATCGACGACGTGAAGGCCCTGCTCCGGCCGGAATATGCTATGCTTGAAGGCGTCATCACGGGCCGCGCCTTGTACGATGGCCGGCTCGATGCACGCGAGGCCCTGGCACTGCTTTCGGGACCTGCCCCATGAGCGATCCTGGTCACAAGCCGGCTCCCGGCTTCCGCGAGCGAAGCCAGCAGCCGATCGAGGATATTCCAACCGACACCGAGGCGTTTCTGCGGTGGGGGACCACGCTCGACCCCGATCATCCCTTCAAATACGAGCTGTCCAATGGAATGGTCAGCCGCACGATGATCCAGACGACGCGGGGACATTGGGAGGTTACAACAAACATCTTGGCCGAGCTCTTGTCGAAACTCGATCGATCGCGCTTCAGGGCCGGTCCGACAGAGTTCGGCGTCCGCACCGGCGTGGGCGCCCGCTACCCGGACGTGGTCGTGGATCGCCCTTCCCCCCGTCGCGACAGCCTTGCGTGCGAGGCGCCGATCTTCGTTGCGGAAGTGCTTTCCCCTTCGACCGAGGATGTCGACTTCGTGGAAAAGCTCCAGGAGTACAGAGCCATCCCCTCGGTGCAGACCTACCTCATCTGCAGCCAGGACGAGCCGCGAGCCTGGATCTGGCAGCGGCGGACCGACGGCACGTGGCCGGAGCGGCCGGTCGAGCTGGAGGGGCGCGAAAGGGCAATCGTCCTCCCGGAATTCGGTATCGAGCTCTCGATGGCCAGCATCTTCCAGGACATCCCCGACCCGCCGGTGGCGGCGTAGCCGTCGCCGGGCAGACGCTGGCGCTGCGCCGGGGCGGATAGAGCTGCCCGTTGGGCAGTCGGCGTCCCGTGGACCGCGTGCCTGAAGCTAGCCCCTGCGGCTGGCGGCATCCGTGAAGGCGTCGACCAGCTGCGCCAGCTCGGCCTTGCGGTCGGCATCCAGGCCTTTCAGAGCCTCGTCCGAGACGATCGCAGCGATGGTGTTGAACGGGTCCTTCAGCAGGAGCTGATAGAGCCTGCCGGCGTCGCCCTTGACCGTGAACGGATCGCGGGGCCCGCCCCGCACGCC